>NZ_AUGA01000017.1:0-174482 GCF_000426785.1 Bradyrhizobium sp. th-b2 | reverse complement strand
TGGCCCTTCCTTTGGAAGCCCTACGATTTCCTGATCGTCACAATCGTATATCCGCTCCTTGTTTGGCTGGGCGCTAATGCAATCGGGAGTCCGTCGATCAACCGTTTTAGCGAGTTTATCGGAGATCTTTCATATCCGCTTTATATGACCCACTACGTTCTACTCATGCTATTGTTCGGCGGAACTTCGGCAGGTTGGGTTGCGCAGAATCATGCAGCGCTAGCGGTACCAACCATGACTCTCGTTGCAATCGCTTTTAGCTTTCTTGTTAAGCGATATCTCGACGAACCGATCCGAGCCACTTTGCATCACAGATCATTTGAGCATTGACCTGCCAATGCGTACGTATTTCCTCCAGATGGAGTTAGCCCGTCTTATTCGTCAGAGTGCGCCTGAGGGCTGGCGAGCGTGGTGTAAAGCGCTGATGTGGCGTCGGGAGGGCGTAAGCCCGACCAGAGCCGCAGCAAAATCGTAAAGCCCCGCCTTCAGCATAACCCGGCAGGAATCCACTTAATTTTCGCGGGGCGCTGTCCAAACAACCGGGACCAGCTCTCCATCCTCATGAAGTCCGGCCAGGCCGCCGGTTTCGCCGGATCCGCTCCATCAGCAACGCCACGAAGGACAGCAACATGCTCCGGGCTCCAGCGCGCGAGTTCATCAGCATCAAGACCATTGGAATCGCCGTGGCCCTCTCCGCGCTGGTCTGGCGTGCCATTATCTTTGCTTGAATGCCAGCTTGCATTGTGCGAGATAATGCAAATAGGCATGAGCGTCACGCAACGCCGAAAACTCATGAGGATCTGATGTTCGCCATCGGCTTACCACCGGGCAAGAAGCTGCCCTTCGCCACGCTGGTCGTCGGCCAGCACACCTTCCCCCACATGCACCGTGACCGTGCGGGCTTCACCTGGACAGAAAACATCACTCTCGCTGTCCATGTCCTGGGGATCCGGCCATACGTGGACCGGCCCCGCAACGACAACAAAGAGGCGGCCTGATGTCGCTGAACCAATTCCAGAAGGCCGTCGCCCAGAAGTACGGCGGTGGGGATTACGCCCACGTTGAGACCATCGACGAGTGTCGAGACGTCGGTGACACACTGGCTGGACCGTGTTCCGTAATAGCGTTTCGCCGAATGTCCGCTTCGATCCGAAGGCGACCGAATCGTTGCGTCGCCGCGAAGTGATGCGATGGGCCACAAGCGGACTCAAGCGTCGCGCGGCAACATGAGCAGGACATGTTGAGGGTCGTGCACCTTTGCCTCTACCACATCACCAACCTTGAAATGCTGCTGGAACCAGTCGGCAATCCGTCGATTGTTGCCGACGATACGAACGGAGCCGTTGGGGTTCGCTGATCGGTTGATGACGGAGTCCACCTGTTCGGAGTCGCTCCCGAGATAAACAATCACCGGATCACCGTCATCGCCCAGGTAACGACTGGCCTCGGTCCCTGGATTGATGAGGCCCTGATTGTAATAGGCAGAGCCGAGCCTGATTGGAAACGTCATCTGCTGGGATGTTGTTGTGGCTGGCAAAGGCTCGTTGGGTGCTACCATGGCGGCTACGACTTCGCGGGGCTCGGTAGCTTGGCGGAGTTCGGAGTCTTCCGTGGCTTCTCGCTCAGCTTCTTCTGTTAGCAGCCGCTTCCCCTCGCGGCCATTCCATGGCGGAGCAAAGGCGATGATCAAGGATTCTTCCAGACCTGCAGCAAGATCAATCTGAAATTCGCCGTAACGAAGTTCCGAGATCGGCGTGAACACGAATATGCGTGTCTCTATGCCTCGCTTCAAAAGGGCTTTGATGTTTTCATGACAGCGTTGGTTAGTCTTCTGTGTGCTGCCGGGGGTGCAGTAGCCTACAAAGCGCTTTTTGATGCTGCGTGCCGTCTTCCCGATATAGCTCACATTGCCGCCTTGTACGAAAGCATAGAGCGCGTTGCGGACATCGAGCATTGCGCGATGCGCTGTCACATTCATGCCGTCAAGCTCGTACGTGATACAGCTATCGTTATCGGCTTTCACCCACTTCGCCACATCGCGAAAGCCGGTGTTAAGCAGGGTGTCTGCAGTCAATTGTGCCACTGGTCCCCCCATCTGCTAACCCCATATCACTGGACATGCCCGCCTGTGCCCGGATTGATGGGATCATACGCGAAATGGTGCATGGTCAAAGGGGTATGACGTGTCGTTACGGGGCGGCCCCAGGTCCGGATTGGGTCAAACGCGACCGGTCCTCTGGTCCTATCCACTCCTCGACTTCCGCTATGCCCCGTTACCGACCGAGATCATGCGGCGGCGCATATGACAGCGATCGCGCGAGTGCTGGCGCGATGAAGTGGGTTCCGGAGGTCAAGCCCGGCGAATAGCGGCCTCAATGCGCCGCTTGCGCTCCGCCCTTACCTTTTCGAGCATCTCGGCATGGGTGAAGGTCGGGACGCCGCTCTTGTCCGTGGCGAAGCGCAGGACTTGCTGTGCGTACTCGCGGGTCACGTCAAACCAGTCGCCGGTAAGCCTGCGCTTCGCCTTGTCGAGAAGAGCCGTGGCTTCGCCCAGCAACCGGACCGCTGTGATATCGCCAGGCGTCCACACCACGTCGTGGACCTGGAGTTCTTTCCAGCAGCCCGGTTGCAGCTCGGCCAGCTTGTCCTTGAGCTGCCGCGCCCAGCTAATTCGTAGCGGCCGCCCCCCTGTGGGGCCGACCGCATAGACACAGGCATAACCGAGTTCCAAGAAGATGGCGCGCTCCGGCTTCGAATGGAGCCAAGGGAGGCCCGCAATAATCTCGGTTTTCTGCATGTCGGATCGACCTCTAGCAGATTCTTTGCATTCGTGCAACTTTACTGCTTGCAGTTTCGCCAAACCCGCCCTATCGAATGCAAACCACAACTGGAGGTTTTGATGACTGACCAAGGCAGACTGATCCTGTCCGCTGAGGCGCTGCGGATCCCGCGAGCCGAGCACCGAGCGCTACTGGAGATCAGGGAGCACTTCGCCGCCGGCACCTTCCACCACGATCCCCGGAACGATGCCGATCGGCCTGACGGATTCAACATGAACGGCGCAGAACACGAGTCGGAGTGCGGAACGACCTGCTGCATCGGCGGCTGGGTCTGGCGCTCCATGGACCGCGACCGCACGACCAAGAGCCCGACCGCATCTCGCTATGTCCACCATGACTGTGCGACTGCCCTTCACCCCCTCTATTTCCCATCGTTCGATGACATCGACGACATGGCGTACGACGACATCACGCCGGGCGCGGCGCTTGTCGCGATCGACAGCTTCATTGCCACTGGTGATCCGGACTGGCGCGGAGCCTGCGGCCTGGACACCCGGGTGATCGAGGTCCGTAGCTACCGCGATTAGCCATGCCTTCCCGCTTGCATGAATGCAAGCGCTTGCAATCCCCCGTTCTGAATTGATCGGCGCCGCCCTCACGAACGGGGGTGAGTTCGACAACGGCCCGTAACCCCAAAGGAGAACTGAATGAATCCCACCGCAAACGATCCCTTCCTCTACGGCAGCCTGCCGGATCGGCTGGCGCAGGAGCAGCCGCAGCCGCAACAGCAGCTGCTGCAGCAGGCCGCTATCGAGGCCCCTGCTCCGCTGACTCAGGCGGCCTTCGGATCCCCGCTCAACGGCGAAGTGTTGCCGCCCGAGCAGCCGGCCGCCGAGACCCCGCCGACCCCGCCGCAGTATCCGATCGGCCTGATCGACTTCAACCAGCCAATCGCCATCGTCGATGCCGACAACTCCTACACCGAGGACGTGTTCGACAACCCGCAGATCCTCACGGTTCTGAAGTGCAGCGTGCATCCGGTCGTCATCAGCTTCTGGAAGCACGGCGAGCAGTGCATCGCCCAGTTCGACACGGACGGCGACTCGTCCTGTGGCAACTACAAGGTCGAGCAGGACCTGATCTATCCGGCCACCCGCTACGTGGTCGTCGGACGTGATGGGCGCAGCCTGAAGGTCGACGAGGAGCTGTACGTCACCGAGGAGGCGGCTCGTAACGAGACGGCGATCGACGACATCGCTGGCGTCTTCCAGGTCGTGATCGAGGCTCCGGCCCCGACGCTGGCCCAGAACGTCGCTGGTGCCGAGACCCATGTCGGCGACGAGGCCGAGGAGGACGAGAACGAGACCGTGGTGGCCGCCGCGCCGGTCGCCGCCCCCGTGACCGCCGCACTCGATGCTCCGACCGAGATGTACGTCGCCGGCCGGATGCGCAAGGTCGGAGAGACGGTCCACGCCTACCGCAACGGATTCGGCACCCGGATCTGCACCATCCTGAAGCTGCGCCGCGCCAGCCGCAAGTCGCTGTACGTCGACCCCAAGGACGGCAACGAACCGTACTGGGCGCTGAACAAGAACGTCCGCTACTGAGCCAGCAAGCTGGCCCGTCTCCTTCGGGAGGCGGGTCCGCCCTGCCACGGAGAAGAAGATGCCGAGACGATTGGGTGACGATGCCCAGGTCAAGGAAGCGTTCCACGCCTTCGAGGCGACGCGACAGCTGATCAATCTTGTCTGCGAGCAGCCGGGCCATGTGCCCCACGAATTTCAACCGATCGTCGAGCTGGCGCTGCAAGCGTACGACCTGCCGCCCGACTTTCCGGAACGAGTCCTCATCAACGAACTCAACGCCGACCAGGAGCCGCACCATGAGTGAGCCGAGAAAAACTGTCCGCATCGTCAGCGAGCAGGAGTTTGCGTCCCGTCTCCGCATCGTGCTGCAGGACTATCGTCTCGACGATGTCGGCGCAGTCACTGGCCCTGGCCGGTCCGGCGCGATCGCCGCGGTCTACACCTCCCCACTTTGAACAGACCTCTTTTGGCTCACAACGGGCAGCAAGAACCCCAAAAGAGTACAAGCGCAGGCGTCAACACCAATGATCGTTCTCAAGTTCGGCGAGTCAGTGTTCTGGCTCCGCCTTTTCAATTCAAGGGATAGACCGCTTCCAATTATTCCCCGTTAGGGGCTGAAGTTTCACTTGCTCTTTTGCTTGCGCGAATGCAAACAGGAGCTTGCCGCACGCTCGCGGGACCAATTCCGGCCCCGCGTGCCACAACCACGGGAAAGCCATGCCTGCCGGCACGCTTGAATGCAAACGGAGCAAACGATGTTCTACCTTGTCAGGTTGGACCGCGACGCCGACAACAATCTCGTCGAGACGCCGCTGCCCGACTACGGCACCTTCGAGAAGGGAGCCGATGCAGCGAAGGCCTCGAAGACTGCCGCTGCCACGACCGGCGCCAAGGTGCAGTGCCGGCGCATCGCCCAGGCTGGCGACTGGCGCGCCGCCATGCAGAAGCGCATGGAGTCCGGCGAGCTGACCCCGCTGCCGTCGAAGTGGACGCTGGATCCGATCAAGGATCACTTCGCCCATCTCCGGGCCAATGATTCCAGCAAGATCGCCTTCATCGAGAGCGAAGAGCACGGCATCATCCAAAAGCTGACCGCGCTGACGCCCGGCCGATACATCACCCGGTTCTACGAGCTGGAAGATCAGAAGATGGACGACGCCAAGCGGCGCGCCCTGATCGCCGCAGTTGATCCGAGCGGCGAGATCTTCTTTGCCAAGACGCCCGACGAGATCACCTACGTCTACAAGAACGGCCCCTCCTCGTGCATGGATGGCGACCACAACTTCTCGCACCTGCCGGTGTGGCCGGTGGCTCCCTATGGCGCTGGTGACCTGGCCGTCGCCTACACCAAGAACACCAGGGGTCGCATCCAGTCCAGGGCACTGTGCTGGCCGGAGAAGAAGCTGCACGGTCGCTGTTATGGCGACATCGCGCGGCTGCGGTCGGCTCTCGCTGCTGAGGGTTATACCGACCTCCGAGATGGCGGCGATAACAAGGTCAACACCTTCGTCGGCGCACGTCTGCTGAAGATCCCGAACGAGAACTACGATCATCAGTACATCGTCCCCTACTTTGACGACATCGGTGTCGGCGTCGACATGGGAGATCACTTCGTCACGGCTGATAAGTGGGAAGCCGGAAAGCATTATGTGTGCAGCTCTTCGAGCGGTGTCTCGCAGATGCATGCCAGGTGCCCAAAGGAAGACGTCGCGGTGTATGTCAGCGACATGCGGTTCGTGCATGGGGCCGATCAACTTTGGTCGTCCGGCGCTATCAAACGCCACGCTTTCACCTGTTTGGGCAGCGGGAAGATCTGGTCGAGGGACTACAAGGTCACCCTCTACGACGGCACCGCCTGGTCGAAGGAGTGGTTCGACGAGCACGGCGAGCACTGCATCTACACCCACAGCAATCGCCCCAAGGACGAAATGGTCCAGAAGGGCGACAAGCGGATGCACCGCAGCGTTGCCGATGAATACGACGACGAAGGCAACAAGGTGGAGATCAAGCCGAAGCGTCGCCGCGGCAGCAAGATCGTCGGCTATGACCTGGCCGTACCCGGGGGCGACATCACCGTCAACACCACCATCCGCGGCAGGATAGCCGACCAGTTCATCGTCGACGATGTCGACGTGATCTCTGACCGCGCCGTCACCGCTGTCAACGACCTCATCCTCAATCGCAGCCGCCGCGTTGCCTAAGGAAGAACTATGAACGATCTCGAAACCATCATCTCCATGCTCTCGTATCGGCGGCCGGCTGGCTCGGCCACCGAGATGGCATTCATCAAGAAGTTCATCATCCCCCTTGGGGCGAAGATGGACAAGCACGGCAACTGGCGGCTGGTGATCGGCGAAGATCCGAGCGTTCTGTGGTCGTCGCACACCGACAGCGTCCACTCCAAGGAAGGCTTCCAGAAGGTCGATTTCGACGGCAAGTTCATCTCACTTGCGGTCAATTCGAAGTCGAACTGTCTGGGCGCTGACTGCGCTGCCGGCGTCTGGATCATGAGCGAGATGATCAAGGCGAAGGTGCCCGGCCTCTACATGTTCCACTTCGCCGAGGAGATCGGCTGCGTCGGCTCCAACGCCGTCGTGGAAAAGGAGCCGGAGCTGCTGAAGGCCATCAAGTCGGCGGTCGCCTTCGATCGCCGTGGCACAGCTGACGTCATCACCCATCAGGGGGTGCGGACCGCGTCTGATGCGTTCGCGCAGTCATTGGCGGACCAACTGCCGAGCCGGTTCAAACCGTCAGACAGGGGCGTCCTGACCGACACCAAGCAGTACCGTCACTTGGTGCCGGAATGCACCAACCTCTCTGTCGGCTACTACAATGAGCACCGCCCCCACGAGGCGCTCGATGTCGGTCACCTGATCGAGGTGCGCAACCACATGGTCAAGATCGACCAGTCCAAGTTCGTGATCGAGCGCGACCCTTTAGCGAAACCGAAGCTTTCGAAGGCTGGTGGGAAGTCCTTCGGTAGCTTCGGCAGGTTCCGTGAGGAGACTCTGCGCGACCTGGTGTGGGGCCATCCCGACAAGGTTGCCGCGTTCCTGGAGAACCAGGGCGTCACCTTCGACCAGCTCCGCGACGTCATCCATGAACGCCGCGAGCGCAAAGCAAATATCAACGACCTGTTCGACCCGCTGGATCTCTTCAGCGGCGCGGCCTGATCGACAATTCACTGACAACCCATCAAGGAACTGACCAATGCAGCTTGGTATGAAGGATCACGTCGACGTCGCAACCGGCGTGCAGGACGAAATCAAGATCGCCTTCGAGGCAAACGCGGTGGCTTTCTACGCCCAGATCTCCGGTCTGGCGAAGGACAAGAAGCGGTATCCGATCCGCGAACTGTCGACCAACGCCTGGGACGCCTCCCGTGGCGACTTCGAGGTCCATCTTCCGACCCCTCTCAACCCGGTCTTCCGGGTTCGTGACTACGGCCCGGGCATGAGCCACCACCAGATGGTCAACGTCTACGCCCGCCTCTATGCCTCCACCAAGCGTGCCACCAACGAGCAGGTCGGCGGCTGGGGTCTGGGGTCCAAGAGCCCGTTCGCCTACCTGATCGGCGATACCGGCGCCGGCTCCTACTACGTCACCTCCTACCATGACGGCGTGATGCGGGCCTACGTGTTGTCGCTAGCTCCGGACGGCGCGCCGGTCATGCGCCTGATGGCGGAGACCCCGACCGAGGAGCGCAACGGTCTCGACGTGTCGTTTGCCGTTCGCCGCGAGGACATTCAGGACTTCCACCGCGGCGCCCACGACATCCTGTGGTCGTTCGAGCCGCGCCCGAAGATCTTCCCCCGGGACGCGGTCAACTGGAAGGACCCGGTGGTCGAGAGCCAGGGCGAGAACTGGGCCAAGTTCGAGGGCAACTCGGTACCGTTCTACGGGCCGCGCGTCCGCATGGGCTGCGTGATGTACCCGTTCGATCTGCGCCAGATCGAGAGCACCGGCTTCCTCGACGACAGTGACGAGGTGCTGTTCGATGCGCCGATCGGGTCGCTCAAGGTCACACTGTCCCGCGAAGAACTGGCCTATGACGACACCACCCGGACCACGCTGAAGAACCTGGTCAAGCAGTACGAGGACAACTTCATCGACCAGCTCCGCGACAAGGTGGATGCAGCAGAGACCCTGTTCGCAGCGGCCAAGGTCTTCGAGGAAGAGACCGACATGTTGGGCCGTACCCGACAGCAGAAGCTCCGCGACATCGTTCGCTGGCGCGACTTCTACATCTCCGAGGTCCTCGCCAAGGTGAACTGCAAGATGGACATGCTCCCGGAGGGCTGGACCGAGTTCGAGAAGTTCGAGGACTGCACCGTCCGCACCAACTGGGCAGCCGATGCCAAGATCGTCATCGAGCACAACCCGAGCTACTCCCTCAGCCGGTTCCACATGGCTGAGCTGGTCGGCAAGCAGGTGCTGTGGGTGCGCTGCAAGCGGTTCAACCGCGAGCAGGTTCTCGCTGCCCTCGGCAATCCCGAGGCCATCGAACTCGACAGCTTCAAGGTGCCGGTCGCAAAGCGGGTTAGCAAGACGATCCGCAAGCGCAAGACGCTGGTCGTCACGACCGGAGGCCGGCTGCACGCCCTCACCCAGGACGTCGACATGGCCGAGGGCGGACTGATGGTGGAAGCGTACCCCGGAACGTACCGCCGTCGCCGCGGCAGCAGCAGCTTCCTCAAGCTGCACAGCCATCAGGAAGGATCGATCAGCCAGAACGAGGCCGAAAGCTTCATGATGGCTGCTGTCGAGTTCGGCCTGATCGAGGTTGGCACGGTCATCCTGGTCAAGAATTACGATCAGGAGGTGTCCGGCGACTGGACCATGGTGGCCGACGACATGATCGAGGACATCCGGGGTCGGGTGAACGTCGAGGAGTTCACCGGTCTGCACAAAAAGACGCTGCACAATCTGAACCACAACCTCCAGGAAGTGGCGAAGATGCGGATCCAGCGTGCGCCGGCTGATGTTCGCGAGTTCCTCACGAACCTCAAGCAGCTCTACGCCGCCCTGCAGAACGGTTCGAACGCGACGACGGAGAGCGACAAGGCGTTCGCAGCGCTGCGCCGCATCGGCATCAACATCGACAAGCCGGAGGTCGTCTGCCCGATCGGACAGATCGACCAGGCCTATGAGCGGCTGTGCCAAGACTACCCGCTGCTGAGGGGCATCGTCGAGGCCTACGACTACAGCAACCGCAACCGTGACAAGACGAGCAAGCTCAACCACTACTTCGAGCTTCTCTCCCGCCCCGCGGTCGCAAACGACAACGACGAGTCCGAGGATGACCTCGAACTCGATCAGGCTGCCTGAGCCAACCGGAGCGCAACATGATCGCCAGCGTGATCACCGACACCTCAATCTTCTACATCGCCAAGGGCCGCCCCTGGACCTTGGCGGTGGATCACCCCGCTTTCGAGCAGGTGAAGGCTCGTCTTGCCGAAGGGTGCGACGACGAAGACGAGATCGTCCGCATGACGGACGTTCGGGTGGCGGTGAATGACGCCACCGATGGGCGGGCTGTCCTCAGTGAGGATGGCCTGCTCATGGACGGCGAAGTGATGTCTCCGGCCTGGCACCACAAGGCCATGGCAGAACCCGCTGCCATGAAGGTCCTTGTCGTGAGTCCGGGAGACCGGGTTCGCATCGAGGGCGACGAGGACGCGCCGGCCGGTCTCTACACGGTCGGCGACGTCGACAACGACGACGTCGACAAGCGGGTGATGGTCGAGTCCGACGAAGGCTACCTCGGCTTTGTCGCCAACGCATCCATCAAGGAAATCATCAAGGACGTGGAAGAACTAAAGTGCTGTGAGGAGGAAGAAGATGCCAAAGACGCTGACTAAACTGCAGGAGCAGATCGTTGCTCGGGTGCTCGCCGACCCCATGAACACTCTCTACCTGTCGAAGGGGCAGGTTAATTCGGCGCAGAGCCTGATCACCAAAGGGCTGCTGAGCAAGTACTGCTATGCGTCGATGATCCAGTCGCAGTACCTCACGCCGGAGATCAAGTCGGTCTTCTTCGGCGAGAACGACGTGGTGTTTGCGATCCAGGACATCTACGACAACTGCTGGCTGACCTTCGAGGACCGCGAGCTGGTCGCGAAGCCGCGCTCCAAGGAGAAGGCGGACCGGATAGTTGCAGCCCTAAAGGTGCTTCGATCCACAGAACTCAAGGCCGCAGCTTAATTTGCATTTCTCGCGACTCTCCGTTTGCTTGACTGCAACCATGATGCTAACCGTCACTCATACCAGATCGAGACGAGGACCATGCAAGCCCCATCACTTTGGGTTCCATCGCCGCAGCAGGCGGCCTTCCAGGACAAGGCCTGGAATGGAGCCAGCTCCATCGTGCTGATCGCCGTTGCCGGCGCCGGCAAAACCACAACGATCATCAAGACGGTCGAGCGGATGATCGGCTCCTCGATCATTCTGGCGTTCAACCGGAAGATCGCTGAGGAGATCAAGGCCAAGCTGCAGGCGGCCGGCATCGATTGGAAGAAGGCCGAAGCCTCGACCGTCCATGCGATCGGCCTGCGAAACTATCGCAAGGCGTTCCCCAAGGCCCGCACGGTCAAGGACAAGGTCGCCAATATCACGTCCGACTGGATCGACACTGCCACGGTCGGAGCCGAGCTGGCTTCCCATGCAGGCGTCGTCTGCCAACTGGTGTCGCTCGCCAAGCAGAGTGGTATTGGTATCGAGGGCCAGGGCCACATCGACGACACCTCGATCTGGGAGGACATCGTCGAGCACTTCGACCTGTTCGACAGCGAGCAGCTGGCGAAGAAGTCCGATGCCCTGATCGACTGGGCGATCAAGGTCCTGAAGGAGTCCAACTCCGAGCCGGAGATCGTTGACTTCGACGACATGATCTACCTGCCCCTACTCTTCAACGTCCGCTTCCGGCAGTACGAGAATGTCTGGATCGACGAGGCACAGGACACCAACACGGTCCGCCGTCTGTTGGCCAAGTGCCTGATGAAGCAGCGGGGCCGTCTGTTCGCTGTCGGTGATCCGCACCAGGCGATCTACGGCTTCACTGGCGCCGACAACGACAGCATCGAGATCATCAAGCAGACCTTCAACGCGATCGAGATGCCGCTGACGGTCACGTATCGCTGCCCGAAGAGCGTGGTCAAGATGGCCCAGTCCTGGGTCAATCACATCCAGGCTCACCCCTCGGCGCCTGACGGGACGGTCTCGTTGGAGTCCTTCGAGCAGATGATGCAGAAGCCGGACCGGCTGGATGGCGACGCCGCAATCCTCTGTCGCAACACCCGACCGCTGGTCAACGCCGCGTTCGCCCTGATCCGCGCCAAGATCCCGTGCCGGATCGAGGGTCGCGACATCGTCGAGCAGCTGAAGAAGCTGGCGACCCGCTGGAAGTCAATCGTCAACATCTCCGCGCTCGAAGAAAAACTCGAGGAGTGGCTGGAGCGCGAGAAGGCGAAGTGGTTGCCGAAGAAGAAGATGGCCAAGGTCCAGGAGGCCGAGGACAAGGTCGAGACCCTGAAGGTCGTGATCGACGCTTGCCGCGAGGCCAAGCTGTCGAGGATCACCGACGTGATCGCCTACATCGACAACATCTTCGCCGACAACGTGACGGGCATCCTGACGCTCGCAACCATCCACCGGTCGAAGGGCCGTGAGTGGAAGCGGGTCTACTGGCTCGACCGGTTCAACACCTGCCCGTCCAAATACGCCACCCAGGACTGGGAGCGTGAGCAGGAGAAGAATTTGCAATACGTCTGCGCCACCAGGTCTCAGATGGAGCTTATCGATCTCCTGCCTCCGCTGCCCAAGGTCAAGACGCCGCCTGCCAACGATAACAAGAAAGCTACCGACAAGGAGGCGGCGGCGTGAAGCGCATACCGGTTGCCGACTCCATCGGCAAAACCTACGGGAAGCTCACCGTCATTGAGGACCGAGGACTTCGTGTGCTCGGCGGGAACAGGCGTATGGCTCAGGTTCTGTGTCGCTGCGAATGCGGCACAGAGCGGGTCGTCCTGCTCAATGACGTACGATCCGGAAAGACAAAGACCTGCGGTTTCAACCATCCTCACTATGAGGACAGGTCGATGCCGGCCTTCAACTTCGTATACGACCACGCCTATAGAGCGAGGGCGATCGATCGTGGCCTGGCTTTCGACCTGACCAAAGATCAGTTCCGTGAGATCACGCAAAAGGACTGCCACTACTGTGGGGCAGCGCCTTCACTCAGCGCTGCGCGAAGCGTCGTGACCGGAAAGTTCAAATCGCAGTACGTCTGCAACGGCATCGATCGCAAGGACAATGGTCTTGGTTACACGATCGACAACAGCGTCCCCTGCTGCGGCATCTGCAATCACGCAAAACACATCATGGGATATGAGCAATTCATCATGTGGATCTCACGAGCCTACCATCACGTCGCAGTCACCCGCTCGATGGGCGAGCTGATCGACCTGCTGCCGCCGCTGCCGAAACAGAAGGCGGTCAACGACAACGAGAAGCAACCAGCCCAGAAGGTGGCGTGATGTCCGTTATCGAGATCGTCATGGAGGGTGGCCTGATCCAATCGGTGAAGGCGCCCACGGGCACGACAGTCAGGGTCTACGACTATGACGTCGAAGGCTCCAGCCAGAAGAAACAGGTCGACCCCGATGGCGACGAGTTCATCGAGTTCGTCCACAAAGGGACCGGAGACTGGGACTGATGCGGCTGCACTATCCGCACGGCAAGCCGCCAGAGGGTCGCGATGTCCTCTGGCGGTGCGAGGCTCAGCGATACTCCTACATCATCGACGCCGATCGCGAGGAATACGGTGTCACTGACCCCCGCCTGGAGCTGCGCTGGTATCCCGTCGATCGGCGGACGCCCAAGGGTGCCTGGGTTTGCGGTGAGTTCCAGCTGCTCACTGCGTTCAAGAAGAAGTTTTCGGAGACCGAAGAAGACGCGATCAACGACTTCAAGGCCCGCAAGCGCAAGCAGATCCGCATCGTCACCAACCAGCTCAATCGAGCCCAGCAAGAGCTGGCGCTTACCGAGCCGCAGCTCGATCGGCTTGTCCCGATACTTGCATGAATGCAAATACGGAGAGACCCATGAACGGGATCATTCTTTATCGTGGTCCGTCCGTCATTGACGGCGAACCTATCGTCTGCATCGCGACCGGCCTGGAGACCGGTGGCAGCAATTCCAAGACCGGACACATGGTCCAGGTCTACATCCTGCGGGCCGACATGAACCCGCTCAAGGCATCCCAGATCGGTGCCGACCATTCGATCTGCGCCGGCTGCAGGCACCGCGGCAAGGTCGTCACCGACCCCAAAACCGGCGAGCGCAAGAACGTCGGCCGCTCCTGCTACGTGATGCTCTGGCGCGGCCCCCACGTCGTCTGGGACGCATTCTCACGGGGCGTCTATGTCGACGTCCCCCTTCCCAAGGCACGCAAGCTGCTGGCCCGCAGGAAGGTCCGGCTCGGCGCCTATGGCGATCCAGCTGCAGTTCCGTTCCGCATCTGGGAACAGGTGCTGGATCTCGTGAGCGAGCTGTCCGGCTACACCCACCTGTGGCGTGAATACCCGATGCTCTCGGCGTTCTGCATGGCGTCCTGCGACAGCGAGCAGGATCGCGTCGAGGCCAAGGCGCTCGGCTTCCGCACCTTCCGGGTCCGCGGCAAGGACGACCCTAAGCTGGCCGGCGAAGGCCACTGCCCGGCAAGCAAGGAGATGGGCAAGGCGACCCAGTGCGCCCAGTGCCTTCTCTGCGGTGGCGCACGTTCATCGGCCAAGGCCGACATCACCATCATCGCTCACGGAGCCGGCGCCTCGAACTACGAGCGCGCCAAGGAGGCTGCATGAAGTCCGGACCCTGGGATCAGGAGCTGATCGACGACGAGTTCGACGACACCAACGTCGGCGACGTCCTCAACACCAGCAGAGGCGAGCGCAGAGCGGCGCCCCGCAGCGGCGGAGAATACCGCAGATCCAACCGCTACGTCGAAGACGGATATGGCGAACTCGATTTCGCATGACACGCGCATCACAAGGAAAGTGAAACATGAACGATACGTTTACGGCGTCGATCGACATCGACGCGAGGAAGATCGCCGACCAGATCGTCACGGCGATCGAGGGCGGATCAGGATACTGGATGACCAGCTTCCGTCCCGTCGAGGACATCAAGACTGACGTCCAGCCCTGGTACGACGACGAGAAGATCTGGGCAGGCAATTTCAATATCGAGGTGACCGACGACGAGGAGAAGGTCCACGTCTTCACGCCGGAGTCCGTGAAGAAGGGGCTGAAATGGCTGCTCGACAATCACGCCTGGCGCATCGAGCAGATCGTCAAGGAGACCGGCGACGCCGAGACCGCTGACGTCTTCATCCAGGCCTGCGTGTTCGGGGACATCGTCTATGGCTAGGACGACGTTCGATCACGTCCAGGGCCTTCGGAAGGCCGCCGGCTTCAAGCTCGGACAGCGCGTGACGATGCTGGTCGAGACCAAGGGCGCCGACCACGAGGACGTCGAGCATACAATCCATACAAACGCGGACGCTCTGATCGAGTGCATCGAGCAGCTCGCTCCCCCTCAGGGCCTGACGTTCACGCTCTGGATTCCCATCAACGAGCTGGAGGGTCGAGGCATCGTCAACGTGTTCGACGAAAGCGACGGCCCGATCAGTAACTTCATCAAAGCCAAGGAGAAATCATGAAGCCCAAGCCCATGCCAGCGCTGTTCGTCGTGTGGGCGCTGTGCAGCCCGGGCCCGAAATGGCGACAGGTTTCGGAGCCGAAGCCCCGCTCCGAACTGGTCCTCATAGTACGGGATCAATGGAAGCAAAAGCGGTTAGCTCGCATACGTCCCGCTCCTGTTGCGCAAGCCGCATAACAAATTGTTCAAAGGGCCAGAGTTGCGGGAAAGCAAATGAGCGTCTATCTACTGCACTTCGATCCCAGCTACCAACACGCTGGGCACTACATCGGTTTCTGTGAGGATGAGTCTCCCGACAGGAGACTCCAGCAGCACATGTCAGGGCGGGGCTCCCCGCTGGTCAGAGCTGCAGTCCAAGCCGGGAGCCGGATCCACGTTGCGCAGTTCTTTCCCGGGGCATCCAGTACGTTTGAGCGGAAACTGAAGAACTGGGGCAGCGCTCGCAAGTGGTGCCCATCGTGCGCAATCGGCAGCCGTCTTGTCCCAGTACGCGTGGAGTGAGCCGGGTTACCGTTGTGTGGAGCAACCACGTACCGGTAACCCTTTCCCCTGATCGGCCAGCGCGAATGCGGTCTGAAGAGCACATTCGAAAGGTTAGCAATGGCGCTCAGTCGTAATTCGTCCAAGAAGTTTTTGAAGGGCGAGGAAGTTAAGGCGTTCCGCATTTCCCGAAACCTCACTCAAGCCGACCTGGCTCAGTGGCTCGGTCTGACGACGCAGGCTGTGGGGAAGTACGAGATTCGCGGGGTGACCAAGGCCACGGCACTTGCCCTGGCGGCAATCGACCGTGGATTGCAGCCCTTCAAGCCAACCAAGGCAGACTTGCATGCAGTCGAGAGCCAGGAACGCATGAAAACACTGCGTAACAAGGAAAGCTGATGAAGATGAAGAGTAGCGCTGTGGCGCCTGCGATACCCGCGGCGCGCCCTATCAACCCTAAGTTTAAGGATCGCCTTCCGGGTATCATGACGGAGATCTGCGACTCGCTTCTGATCATCGAGCCTGCGATCGAGCGTGTGACGGTGCAGCTGAAGGAGTTTCTCGACTACCTGGGCTTCGAGATCCAGAAGACCGACCTCGAAATCAAACAGGCTCGCTGGGAAGCGAAGGTCGATCTGGCTGCGGTGCGAGAGCTGGAGGCGTGGCTGCAACAGCTGCAGCAGCTCAAGGCCGATTTCGATGTGAACGCTATGACCTCTCCGCCAGAGAGGATTAGGGCCATGCTGGATCGCGTGCAGAAGTTGTTTGGATTGTGAGGGCCGCCGATAGGCGACCCTCCGTTAGATAGGACGCACCGTGACGACGACGATGGCGATCTCCTTGACCTCTTCGAAGTCCATCGTCTCGTCTTCCTTCTCCGGCATGGACTTCGAGAGCTTCAGGCCCTTCTCGGTGATGTCCATGAGCAGGCGAACGCGAGTCTTCTCGTTCTTGTCCGTGATCACAACCATGTCGCCAGGCACCGGGTCGCGGCGCTTGGAGGCGTACATAAGACCGCCAGACTTGAACCACATGCCGAACGAGTTGTCGGGCATGTGGAATGCGAACGCAGTCTCGTCGCCCTCCAGCTGTGCGGGAGCTGGCACGTAGCCCTCCCGACGCGGACTCGCGGCAGACTGCAGCGCGGCCGGCAACGACGACACATGGCGCAACTCGACAGTGGGCTGTCGCTGCGGCATCCGCAGGTTCACGCGGCGGAGGGTGCTGGGCTCACGATCATCGTCAGTAGAGACATCAGCGTCCTCTGGGCCGCCGAGCGCCGCCATCACCCGCTTCGGGATAGGATAGCCGGAGCCCTTGGCGATCTTCTGGAGCGTGGACAGCGTCGGAATGAACGGGTGCTTGGGGTTGTTGATCAGGCGGAGGATCGTTGAAGGCGCAATTTCTGAGTGCCTGGCCAGATCTGTGCCGGTCCACTTCTTTCGGTCGAGGATGTGATCGATCCACTCGATCACGATTTCTTTCGGGGTCGGGGACTTTTTCATTTCGGGTGCCGACAATGCCATTTGCGATCCTTCCATTAGCACGGTTCGCATAACAAGTTCTTAGTGTGCCTCTAAACGAGGCCGATTCGCGGAGGTTGAGCGTCAAACATTCTGAAAACGAACATGTTGAAGTTTGCAGTCATCGTAGCCTCGTTCATCCGTTTGCGTGGATGCTAACAAGGGCAAATACGATAGGTTTCGCGCGATTGCAAACACTTTTTTTACGTTCCGTTCTAAAAACGGCACGAAATGCAGCAAAATCAATCAGCTACGTCGAAACTTGCCACGGCAAGTATCAACCACGGTTTGCAGCTGTCATCTTCCACAATGCAAGCAGCTGCTTGAACTCGGGCGTCCGAATGCCAGCTTGTGCCACTGCGCAGGCGTCCGCGGCGTGCTCGTTGTCGATGTGCAAATCCCCTGCCCGATTGACGGTCTCGCCCTTCTTGTTGCGCGTATTGGCCCCGTAGCGCGGCCAGGGAGCCTCAGGGAAGCGCTCCGCGGCCCAGGCTATGATCTCCGGCTTCTCGGCCGTCTTGCGCCCCACGCTGGCCAGCTTCGTCTCCAGGGGCATGACCTGGATCAGCGGGATCTTGACAGATGCCAAGATGCCGACCGCTGCTCCGAAACCGTAGGAAGCCCTGGCGGCCTGAGCACCTGAGGGGATCTCACCGAACGCTACGGCGCAGCCCTTCAGCTCTTCGTGCATGCCGTCATGCAGCTCGGTCGCCCGGCGCAGGTCGTCGGAGTTCTGGCGGATGACCTTGCCCTTCCCGGCCCGCTTGTCGGTCCAGAGAGTCCTGATGCGGTCCAGGGTGAACTCCAGGGTGTTCAGGTCCAGCCACAGTCTGGCGATGCCGAAGGCGGCGAACGCCGGATCGAGGCCGGCTACGAGGATGCGTTCCATCAGTTCCCTGGTGTGACTCGAAAGTCGCAATCACCACATCTCGTGGCTTGCATTTTTGTTTGCATTCATGCAACTACAACGGCCCCGCGGCGGTGTCAACCCGGCGGGCAAATCAACGGAACGACATGAGCATCAGAGCTATCAACTGGGTGATCGAGTCCTTCGTCGACGTCAGTCCGAAGAAGGTCACCCCCACAATGCGGCACATCCTCACGATCCTGGCAAACTTTGCCGGCGACGAGGACAGCGCGTATCCCCGGCAGAACACCATTGCCCGGATCACCGGCCTCACCAGGGCCTGCGTGAACAAAAATCTCAAACTGATGGAGGAGATCGGCGTCCTCTCGGCTGAAGGTCGCGTCCGTGCCGATGGCAGCACCCGATCATCCGAGTACACGATCCACATGGACGTCCTCAACCTCTACGACGGTCCCGTGCCGGCCGAAGAGGACGGTGTCAACCAGGATGACACCATAAACCACCACTTAGAACCATCATCTGAACCGAAAACAAGAACCACCCCGAAGCCGCGCAAGACTGCGTCCTGGCCGGCAGATTATCGCGAGCAGTTCTGGAAGCTGTATCCGCCCCGCCGGAACTCCAGCAAGAAGGCAGCGCTGGAAAAGCTGGACAAGTTCGAGGCCGAGGATCGGGTCGAGTTCGAGGTCATCATGACCGGTCTGCGCTACTTCGCCGAGCGCACCAAGTCGGAGATCGCCAAGGACCGCAGCCGGGCTGAGTTCGTACCCCACGCGACGACCTGGCTGAACCAGGAGCGCTGGGAGACGGAAGGTCCGCCGGACAAGCCGCGTAGCGTGAAGCGGGTGGCGATCTGATGGCCGGCGTCGACGTAGCCAAGGTCCTCCGCGAGGAGAAGATCGAGGTTCGCTCGATCAAGCTGGGAAACCAGTACGCGCTCTGTCCTCAGTGTTCTCACCAGAGGAAGGGCGCTCACAAGAAAATCAAATGCCTCAGCGTCAAGATCGACGCCAGCGGCGTCGTGTGGAACTGCAAAAACTGCGGATGGGTAGGTTCAGAGAATGCTAAGCGAGAAACACGCCAAGGGGATCGAGGACCGCGGCCTCAGCGTGGAAATGTCGGCGGCTATGGGGCTCTACAGCGGGCGTCGCTCGCGCGATGGGTCAATCGTCCCTGACGAGAACGGCAACATCCTCTGCTGGCCCTACTTCGAGCACGGCGAGGAAGTGAACACCAAGTACCGGTGGGCGCAGGACGGCCAGCGAAGATTCCAGCAGAGACCGAACGCGCCCAAGACGGTGTACAACGCCGACGTGCTCCTCGACGAAAACACGATGACGCAGCTCGAAGTCGGCCAGGAGTCGTTGATCTGGGTCGAGGGCGAGTTCGACGTCCAGGCCGGCAAGGAGTCCGGCTACGAGACGGTCATCTCCGTTCCGGATGGTGCGCCCCCTGCCCGCGACGCCAAGGGCAAACTGATCGCCGTGCCGGATGATGCCCGGGATATCGACCCCGAGGATGACGACAAGTTCGCGTTCATGTCGCGCCTGATGGACCCGATCATGCGGGTCAAGCACCACATCATCTGCACCGATGCCGATGAGCCCGGTCGCCGGATGGCGAAGGAGCTGGTCAGACGCATCGGCGCGGCCAAGTGCTTCTGGGCCGAGTACCCGAAGGACGAGGTCGTCCCCGACAAGAAGAACAAGGGCAAGCTCAGAGCCCCGAAGGATCTCAACGAGGTCAAGCAGTACCTCGGCGCCGAGCGCGTCCGGGACATGATCGACAATGCCAAGCCGTGGCCCGTCACCGGTCTGTTCCGCCTCTCCGACTATCCGGAGATGGAGATTCCGCAGATGTGCGAGATCGGCCTGTCCGAAGAGTTGGACCGGCTGATGAAGTTCTACGCCGGCCAGTTCGTCATCGCGACGGGCGTGCCGAACGTCGGCAAGTCGACCCTGATGAACCAGGCCGCCGTGCTGATGGCGAAGAAGCACAAGTGGCCGATCGCCATCTTCTCCGGCGAGAAGGACGTCAAGCCGTTCCTGGGGCACGAGCTGATGACCGCATTCCTGGAGAAGCCCAGGAAGGACTGGTCATTCGAGGAGAAGCAGAGAGCCGAAGCATTCGTCGAGCGCTACTTCCAGTTCATCGACTATGACGAGTCGGCGGACTTCGAGATCGATGTCGACTTCCTGCTGGAGCGCGCCGCGACCGCGGTGTTCCGCGACGGCGTGAAGATGCTGCTCATCGATCCGTGGAACGAGCTGGAGCACAATCGGCCCATGAACGTCTCGCTGACGGAATATGTCGGCAAGATGATCAAAAAGCTGAAGCGGTTCGCAAAACAGTTCGGTGTCTGCGTTGTCGTCGTCGCTCACCCGACGAAGCTCGCAGCCGACCAGAAGCCGGGCCTCTACAACATCTCGGACTCCGCGCACTGGGCGAACAAGGCGGATCTCGGCGTCGTCGTGCATAGCGGCGATCCGGAGGATCCGTACGCTCGTGAGATCGACATCTGCAAGGTCCGCCTCAAGCGGATCGCCGGCAACACCGGCATCGCAGTGATGTCGTTCGATGAGCGGACCGGACTGTTCGTCAAACCGTTTTCGTAACTTTTCGCTTGCACGAATGCAAGCGCTCTGATAATGCAAACCGCAGGAGAGATCAATGACCTCAAGTTTGAACAAAGTGGAGCTGATCGGGCGGCTCGGTAAGGACCCCGAAATCAAGAACCTGTCGAACGGCAGCTCCGTCGCGAACTTCAGCGTCGCCACCAGCGAGACCTGGAAGGACAAGCGCTCTGGCGAGCGCCAGGAAAAGACCGAGTGGCACAACATCGTGGTCTGGAACGAGAACACGATCAAGTTCGCCGAGAGCTACCTCAAGAAGGGCGATCTCGTCCGCATCGAGGGCAAGATCCAGACCCGCTCCTGGGAAGACAACGACGGCAACAAGAAGTACGCCACCGAGGTCGTGATCCCGGCATTCGCTTCGATCGACGCGCTGATGAAGCTGTCGTTCGACAACGACAACCGTGGCGGCGGCGACCGTGACGATGACCGCGGCTCTAGCCGTGGCAGCTCCCGCGGCAACAGCCGTGATCGCGATGACGACCGTGGCGACAGCCGCTCGTCGGGTCGCTCCAACAGCCGCTCCCGCGACGACGATCGCGGCGATGACCGTGGCGGCAGCCGTGGTGGTGGCCGTGGTCGCGATGACCGCGATGACGACCGTCGCGATCCGCCGCGCCGTGCAGCGGCGTCCGGCAGCCGCAACAACGACATGGACGACGACATCCCCTTTTGAGCGGGCTGAGCCGTCACTGCTCGACCGGATAAGGTTCGGCGAGTTCTACTGAGCTTCCCCGTTGAGCGGGGAAAACCGAGGGGCGCCCTGTTGGTTGTGCGTGCCAGGGCGCCCCTCTTTCACATCCAATCATTTGCACGATTGCAAACGGAGTACGAATGAAAGTCATGAACACGGAAGACCTCAGCGCAGAAGGCCTGGCCAAGGCGGGCATGCCTGCTGAGCTGATCGCCTTCCTGTCAGCGCTCGGCGCCATCGAGGTCACGTCCGTTAGCATCACCGCTTCCGAGCTGAGCCCGCCGGACGTGTGCGGCTGCCCGCCCGGCGTCTGTCTCGGCGACCAGTTCTCCGATGCGCTCGACCGCGCTGACGAGGTTATGGCTGGCTATTACGGCGAAGTCGAAGCCGAGGACGAGGAAGACGACGACGACGAGCTGGAAGTCCACTTCGAGCCCTACTTCGAGCTGGGCGACGAGCCGGTGCTCGATCCGGAGGACAAGGTCGAGGCTGTGGCGCAGCTCGGTCGCATCGTCGAGAACCTCACGGTGCTCGCAGACGCCCACGCCACGTTGCTGAAGAAGCTGGTGGCGTAATGGCGAGAACGGTCCTGGAGGTCGGTCCGGGGGCTCTCTCCGAGTACTACGACTGGTTCAAGGATGCCGCCAATGGCGACGTCCTGGTCTACTGGCAGGGCGACCTCCAGTTCGACCGCCAGGTCGCGGTGCCCGATAGCGATGTCCTCCGGGCCGCAGAGCGCACCCGCATCCGCGCTCTCAACTTCGTCGCCGATCGTGTTCTCGCCGACGCCAAGCTCCGGCACCTGCATCTGACGCAGGCCCGGGTCGGCACGAACATCTTCGAATACCGCGCAACCCGTCGTCGTGATTTCGACGCCAAACCCACGGTCTCGGACATCCGGAATGACAACCTCGTCTCTGCATGAGGATCGCACGACGGCTCTCGGCTGGCTCGCCCATGGTGGCGAGCTGGCCACGGGGCTGAGGGGCGAGAACGCCAAGCACTCCGACGTCATCTGGCAGCTGCTTGTCGAGGCCATCGAGGTCATCGACAAGACGCCGGACCAGGAGCGGCGCTGGCTAACGTCAGGGCAGCGGTCTGGCGGCTGGAACATGATCGGCATGTCGCGTGCCGAGCTGATCGAGATCGAGAAGATCCGGCTGCTCTCGGCGATGAAGCCCTTCGACGGTAACACCAAGTACGCACCCCAGCGAAACGACATCGACCGGGCGCTCGGGGTTCTGTCGTGGATGCGCTTCTGCGTCAGTGCCCGCATCCCGGAACGCCTGACCAAGGCTGCAGTCGCCCTCGCCCGCGGCGGCGACTCCGAGACGGTCCACAAAATCTACCGCCCTACCAACCCGAGAACGCGGGATCGGCAGGTCGCCTACGACATCAAGACCAGGACGGTCGGCTTCATCATGTCCGGTCTGAAGAAGAGGCTCGGCATCGCGCCGGGCGATGGCATCACCTTCCAAGAGGTTCACCCATGACCGATCTGCCGCTCCCCCAGAGAATCGATATCGACCACGTCGTCGAGCATTCCTTCAAGGACATGCACCAGAAGGGCTTCCACTATCTCTGCCTCAAGCGTTCTGAGGACGAGACCGTCAAGCTGTACTTCTTCGACGGCGACGTGAACAAGCTGCCGGAGGTCGTCGCCCCGCACGATCACCGCTACGACTTCGAGACCTACGTCGCGGCAGGTGCCGTCGAGAACGTCACGTTCCGCCGCACCGACGACGAGGCCAAGGGCCAGATGTTCAACTGGTTCGAGTATCGCACTCCGATGAACGGAGGCGACGGCTTCACTTTCGCCGGTGAGGAGTGCCTGTACGAGGCGCACCGTGCCAAGTTCACCAACGGAGAGTCCTACTACCTCCAGGCGGACGACCTGCACACCATCCGCATCGCCGGCAACGAGACGGTTCTGATGCTCCTCCAGTTCGAGGACATCTATCCGATCGGCAAGCCGACCTCGACCTTCTTCAAGGACAAGGCTCCGTCGCTCGATGGTCTCTACACCAAGTTTACCGCGGACGGGGTCATCGCCCTGATCCGCCGGTTCGAGGAGCGCACGGGCATCACGTTCCGGGCCTCGCTGTTCCGTGACGCAGCGTAGCGCTGAAGGGGCCGAGGCTCACCTGCGCGTTCACGCGGCGGCGCAGCTGCAGGCCTCCTGCCTGTCCAGGTATCTGTCCGGCGTCCTGGCAGGCTGTTCGCCAACCGAACTCGAGATGTTGCGGTCAGCGTTCCTGGCCGCAGCTGAGACCGTCCTGGACCGCTCGCAAGAGCAACTCTTCGCCCAGATGCGCGAAGACGGAATAGACCCGTTCACGAGGAGACCAGTACGGCGATGAGGGAGATCGTTCTCGACACAGAGACCACTGGGCTCGATCGGAAAGTGGATCGGATCTGTGAGATCGGCTGTGTCGAGATCATCGACCGCGTCCCGACCGGACGGACTTACCACGTCTACTGCAACCCGCTCCATCCTGTTCACAAGGATGCGTACCGGGTCCATGGTCTGAGCGACGTGTTTCTTCGCACGAAGCCGACCTTCCGCAGGATCCACAACCGGTTCCTGAGCTTCATCGAAGGTGCCCAGCTGGTCGCACACAATGCGTCCTTCGACATCCCGATGATCAATGCCGAGCTGGAGCGGCTCGATATCGCCCCGCTGGCGAACCCGGTCGTGGACACGCTGGCTCTCGCCAAGCAGGTCCTGCCGCGGCGCCGGCACACACTCGATGCGCTCTGCTCGTTCTACAAGATCGATGCTTCGAGAAGATCGGAGCATCACGGCGCCCTCGTCGACTCCGAGCTGCTGGTGCAGGTCTACGTCGAACTGTTGGGTGGCCTGCAACACGGAATGCAGCTCGATCTCCTCGGCGATGAGGAGTTCGAGGCACCAAAGGTTCAGCAGCGGCCAGTCCCGCTTCCGAGCCGCGTCACCGACGCTGATCGCGCAGACCACAAGGCCTTCATCGCCACGCTCGGCGATCAGGCGGTCTGGCGCGACTACGTCTAACCGTTTGTTTGAATGCAAGGATTTGCACAATGAGGAAGCGTACTGGCCATATCGGCATGAGCGAGGAGGCTCGTGCAGCACGCATGAAGTCGATCGGTGGATCGGACGCCAAGATCATCATGTCCGGTGATCGGGACGCGATCGAGCGCCTCTGGATGGAGAAGCGCGGCGAGGTCCTCCCCGAGGATCTCAGCGAAGTCATCCTGATCAATCTCGGCAACCTGACCGAGCCGCTGAACGCCGACCTGTTCGAGGATGAGACCGAGCTGCTGGTCACCGACGAGCAGAAGAAGGTCCACTACTACGCCTGGGACAAGGCCCACACCACGCTCGACGGCCTGGTCCGCAAGGCGGTGGACGCTGATCCGATCGCGATCGCCGAGTTCAAGTTCATGTTCCCCTTCGGCTTCTCGAAGGAGGCGGCCTACGAGAAGTACTACCCGCAGGTTCAGCACAACATGATGGTGACCGATCTGCCCAAGGCCTACCTGTCGATCCTGACAGGCGCCGCACAGCACGTCATCATCGAGGTCGAGGCCGACCTCTTCTACCAGCTCGCCCTGCTCGAAGCGGAGAAGGACTTCTGGGATTGCGTCGAGACCGGCCGCGTGCCTGGCGCGCCGAAGATCGACATCCCGGTCGCCGAGCGCATCAAGGTCATCGACATGACCACGAACAACGAGTGGTGCGACCTCGCCTTCACCCTGCTCAGCACCAAGCCGTCCGTCGAGAAGCACGAGAAGGCGAAGAAGGCCATCAAGCGGCTGTTCCCGGCTGATGCGAAGGCAGCATCCGGCAAGGGCATCAGCATCAACCTGTCGAAGGACGGAAAGCAGCTGATCAAGTTCGACGATGAGGCGATCAAGCAGGCGGTCGCGGATGCCGCGAACCTGCCGCCGCCGGCCAACGACGAAGCGGCAGATAAACCGGCAAAGAAGACGCGGGCGCCGCGCAAGAAACCCGCCAATACCAACGACAAACCCGCTGCTGAAGAAGCGGCATAAACGGAGCGAGCATGAGCAACGACAACCTCAAGATCTGGAACGCCGTCGAGGCGACCGATCCGAAGTACACCAAGCAGTTCAATCGCGGCGGTGGCTTCAAGGGTACGGCGACCAACGCCACGTACCTGGCCAAGAAGGCCACCCAGCAGTTCGGACCGCTCGGCCTGGGCTGGGGCTGGAACGTGATCGACGAGAAGTATCAGCCCGGCAACGACCAGAACGTGATCCACGTCCTGCGGATCAAGCTCTGGTACATGCTCGACGGCAAGAAGGGCGAGATCGAGCACTACGGTCAGACCCAGTTCATCGGCAAGAACAAGAACGGCTGGTACACCGACGAAGAGGCGCCGAAGAAGTCGCTGACGGACGCGATCTCGAAGGCGCTGAGCGGTCTCGGCTTCGCCGCGGACATCCACCTCGGCATGTACGACGACAACCGCTACGTCAACGACCTCATGCGGGACTTCCGCGACGGCGATGAGTTCGATGGCGGCGCCGACAACGATAACCGACGCGACGATCGCGATGATCGCCGTGACGATGATCCCGGCGCAAAGGGCGGCAATCGCATCGAGGACCTGATCGTCCGGGCGGAGACGGACATCCGCAACTGCCAGGACATCAAGGCCGTGACCGACCTCATGAACAGCAAGGACATGAAGGACGCGATGGCCGAGATGTCGAAGGGTGAGGTCGCCGACCTGCGCGCCTTTGCCACCGAGCGCCTGAAGGATCTGGGCTGGTCCAAGCCGGCAAAGGACAAGGAGGCCGCCAATGGCTGATGTGTCGTTCGACCAGGAGGCGGTGGAGCTGGCCAAGAAGCTCCACCGCAACTTCCTGAAGGCCAACCAGCACGTCGAAGCCGCAATCAAGGCGGGCTGGAAGGACTTCTATGAGCAGGCCGCCAGATTCCTCGGCAGGTGGCATGAGCCGAGCTGAGGCCTACTGCGAGCTGGCGCTGTTCGGGATCAAGCTTGCCCGCAGCGCCAGCAGTCTGCGCGCCTGGTGGTCGGAAGAGACCGGCCACCGGGAGCAGTACGAGCTGTCCCAGAAGCAGATCGACATGCTGGCCGATGCCTGCCGCGATCAGATCCGGCAGCTGGGTGAAGTCGCCAAGGAGCGCCCTGAGGAGCCGGCCCCGAAGCGGAAGCCGAGACCCAGCAAGCGCGCCGCAATCTGAGGTCTCATGAGCAAGGCAAGCAACAAGTCCAAGAGTCAGTGGATCCTCGTCAGAAAGGTCGAGGGCGCGCTGGTTCCGCATGCGCCATACGACATCGAGATGTTCGAGCGCTATCCGGAGAATATCCCTCTCCGCATCCAGCTCGCACAGCCTCGCAGCGGCCCGCGGCATCGCCTGTATCGGGTGATCCTGCGGATCGTGGTGACCAACACCGACAAGTTCTCGACCGAGGATGCGCTCCACAAGTCGCTCCTGGTCGGCTGCGGTGTGGTCGAACCGGTGATCATGCCGGATGCCGAGATCATCATGTGCCCCTCCTCCACGGCGTTCGACGCCATGCCGGAGGACGAGTTCAAGCTCTACTTCGATCGGGCCATGGAGATCATCACGTCAATCATCATCCCCGGGCTCGATCTCGAAGAGCTGATGAAGGAAGCCCGGGATCAGTCCCAATGGAAGGAAGCCGCGTAATGGCAAACGTTGTTGAAGGTGAACCCAGGAACAGCCAGGAATGGCATGGCTCCTATCTGGACGAAGACGGCATCGTGGCTGACATCGTCAAGCGCGTCCAGGCTGATGCTGTCGCGGTCCAGCGATGGCTCGACCCGGCAAGCTGGAGGGCGCCTCTCGGCTGGCTCGGGACCAGGCGCATGCCGTTCAGCGGTCAGCCAAAGGAAGATCCGGAGCACGCCGGCTGCTTGATGTTCGCCGGCATGTCGATCCGGAACTTCTACGGCATGTGGCATGCGAGCAACCCGCATACCGCCTTCGGGCTTGACGAGGATTTGGAGATGGACGGCGACATCGTGACCGATCCGCGCCACCCGGACAACTTCTCCGGCCGCGTCATCGCACGTGTGAAGGAGGAGCTAAAGAAGCTCTCGCCGGAGCCGATTGCAGCATGAAGATCGCCGACAATCTCGCCAGACAGTGTGTGGAGAACATCAACTTCTACACGCTCAACAAGATGCCGGCAGAAGACGCCGCAGTCCTGATCACGACGCCGCCGGGATGGAAGGCTCCGCCGAAATTCCCGCGCGGCGAGATCATGCAGGTCAAGCGGGACGGCACCCGGATACGCCGGATGCCTGCCATGAAACTTCTCGCCTATCTGGTCGGCAACAACCTGACCACGTTCAAGATCGATATGAAAGGTGTGAAATGAGTATTGAACTGAAACTCGACGCCGGAGCGATCGAGAAGATGCTGTTCGAAAACGAGGCTTTGAAGAAGCAATTCGAGGTCATGTTCAACAATGCTGTCGCCGAGGTGAAGCGCGACGGGTGGCGCACACACAATCCCAAGCTGACACCGGAAGCCAAGCAGGCGCTGGACAAGGCGCTGAAGGAACAGGTTAACGACCTGATGCTCAGCTACAAGGTCACCGGGGAGCAGCTGGTTGTCGCGGCGGCCGAGGAAGCATTCAACCGTGTCCAGACGCGCGCCATGTCCAACATCGACGACCGGATCAGCCGCAAGGTGAGCGCCCTCGTCGATGGCGAGATCAACGACCGTGTCGAGGCAGCAGTCGCGATGGCACTGAAGATTGCTGCGGCATGAACCCCAGATATCCACCCACCACAGTCGACGGCAAGATCGCCCGTGTTGTCGAGGAGTCCGGCGAGGTCACCGAGGTGATCGGCCGCTGCCTGCGCATCTTCGGAAAGATCGGCCGTTTCGGCGTCGACAGCACCCACCCCGGCGGCGGCCCGAACAATGCCGCCATGTTCTTGTCCGAGCTGGCTGACCTGCGGCACGCCATCTCGCAGGTCGAGAACAGCCTCACGGACTTGGCCAAGATCAAGGTCGGCAATGCTGAACTGATCTGGACCAACGAACTGGTCACGGCAACCGAGCTTAAGGAGCTGCTCGGCGCCGAGGAGATGACCGACGAGGACTTCCTCTCCGGCAACAAAGCCATCGCCGTGTGCGCCGGCCAGTGGCACCGTGAAGGACTCGAGTACCGCCTTTACGCCGATCCGGAGTGGGAAAATGACAGTACCGGCTGTTAGACGACCGCGGCTGACGCGAGCGCAACTCCGTTTCCTGGACCACTGGGTTCCGACCCAGCGGCCCTGGATGAAGCAGTCCGACATTCCGATCGGCGCCGTGGCCAAAACCAGACGCGAGCGGCGCACTCTGGAGGCCCTTATCCGCAAGGGTTTCGCTGATGGTCATGGACAGGTGACCGAGTTCGGCCTCGCTGTCTACGACGCCAGGGTGAAGCGTCTTTCTGCTTGACTGTTTGCTTGAATGCAAATATGCAAAAGGAATGCAAGCAGTCCTCGATCTTGCCCCTCCTCCAGGCTTCCGGAAGGCCATCCCGGTCACCGTTAAGCTGGAGGTGGTCATCAGACAGCACAGCCTATGCACGTCGTGCGGCGAACGGCTGGGCAAGCTCGTCGACACCCAATTCGATCACGTCCCCGCCATCCAACTGCGATGCTGGGACGCTGAAGCCAAGGATGTGACCCCGAGATCCAACGATCCGGAGTTCATCTTCGCAAAGCACGTCGACTGTCACGCGAAGAAGACGTTCGGCTCCAGCGAGGAGCTGACCCGCGGCGACGTCACCGAGATCGCCCGCACCAAGCGGATAGCAAAAGACACCGAAGAGTTCAGACGTCGAATGCTGGCCAAGGTGGACCCCGATGTGGAGACGCCTGAGCCGCGTCGACGCAAGACGACATGGCCGAAGAGGCCGTTTCCGAAAAGGGGGAAGAATGGAGAATCACGTTCGCGAGGTGAAGAAGGTCGCTGAAAAGCTGATGGAGGACGGCGAGATCGAGTCGTTCAAATTCGGCCGCGACAGGAGGCATCACCTCATCGAGTTTCAGGTAAGGGGCAAGTGGATGTCGGTGCCGGTCGCCGTGTCTCCTCGAACCCCCTACTCCGCCAACTACGCACGACAACAGATCAGACGTCGCATCAGAGCCATGTCGTTACGCTTGCTTGAATGCAAAAAGGAGAAGACAGAACTATGGAAATCAGAAGCACCCAGGACAGCATCCTGCGAGCATTTGGCTTGCTGCTGAACCGCCAGTCGACGCCGCGCCAGGTGAAGCAGAAGTACACCTACCGCTCGTACGGCAGCGCCATCCACGCCACGCGCTGCCTCACGTCTGCGGAATCGAAGACCGTCGACGACCTCGTCCTGAAGCTCAAGGCACTCAATCCCGAGGATGACGCCGACACCAAGCAGTACCAGGCGCTGCTCAAGGAGCTGAGCGCTCTGCCGGTCAGGTTTGTGCCGCTGAAGTACGAAGAGCGCCTCCCCCGCGGCAAGGCGTACCCCTACCGCTCGACGAAACGGGGCGGATGATGCGCGTCCGCGGCAAGCTGATGAAGGCTCAGCGCCTCTCCATCCCGTCCGGCGGCTTCTCTCTGCGCGGCACGATCTGGGGCGACATCAAGGGCCAGTACCGCGATGGCTGGCTCATCTACACGGCCAAGGTCCTCGAAGAGCTTGAGCCCAACGTCTTCAAGACCGCGACCGGCAACATCTACCGCGTCGAGCAATGGGCGCCGCCGTCAAAGCCGACGTCTGAATACGACCCGCTCCCGGCCGACTGGCCGTACTGCGTTTTCCTTCCCAAAGACGAGTAAAGAATGAGAATTGAACGACGATACACGAAGGCGGGCATCTCCCCGTACGACCTGATCGCCTGGCGCACGGCGACCAGCGAGATCAAGAATCCGGATGGCTCTGTCGTCTTCCGCCTGGAAGGCATCGAGGTGCCGGAATCGTGGTCGCAGGTCGCGGTCGATGTGCTGGCGCAGAAGTATTTCCGTAAGGCCGGCGTGCCGAAGTTTCTGATCAAGGTCGCCGAGGATGGTGTGCCGGTCTGGCTGCAGCGAAGCTGTGGCGAGCCCTATCCGATCGGCGAGGAGCTGCACTTCATCACCTCCGAGTCCTCCGCCAAGCAGGTGTTCGACCGCCTCGCCGGCTGCTGGACCTACTGGGGATGGAAGGGTGGCTATTTCCGTCCGGGCACCATGAGCATGTACGTCACCCGCGCAGACCTCGACGAGGACGCGGAAGCGAACGCTCTCGCGTTCTTCGACGAGATGCGTTTCATGCTGGCCAGCCAGATGTTTGCGCCGAACTCGCCGCAGTGGTTCAACACCGGCCTGCGTTGGGCGTACGGCATCGACGGTCCGGCCCAGGGTCACTTCTATGTCGATGATGACAAATCTGGTCTGTGCGATCTCGGTAGCTCAGATCCGGCGGTAGTTGCATCAACCTCGGCCTACGAGCGCCCGCAGCCGCACGCCTGCTTCATCCAGTCGATCGGCGACAACCTGATCCAGGACGGCGGCATCATGGACCTGTGGCTCCGAGAGGCCCGCCTGTTCAAGTACGGCTCCGGCACCGGCACCAACTTCTCGAACCTGCGCGGCAAGGGCGAGAAGCTGTCGGGCGGCGGCACGTCATCCGGCATGATGTCCTTCCTCAAGATCGGTGACCGGGCTGCCGGCGCGATCAAGTCGGGCGGCACGACGCGGCGCGCGGCCAAGATGGTCGTCGTCGATGTCGATCACCCCGACATCGAGGAGTACGTCGGCTGGAAGGTCGAGGAAGAGAAGAAGGTCGCCGCTCTGGTGGCGGGCTCCAAGGCAACGAAGCGGGTGCTTCACGAGGTCTTTCTCGCCAAGACCGATCCGAAGTCCGAAGGTCACCTGAAGCAGGCCATCCGGTCCGCCAAGGGCGCTTTCGTTCCCGAGTCCTACATCAAGCGCGTCATCGATCTCGCGGAACAGGGTGAGCAGTTCAGCTTCCCCGAGTTCGACGTCGACTGGCAGTCGCAGGCCTATGAGACCGTGTCGGGTCAGAACTCGAACAACACGGTGTCCGTGACCAACGACTTCCTGGAGGCTGTCCAGCTCGGCCATGACTGGGACCTGATCGGTCGCACGGACGGCACGGTCATCAAGACGGTGAAGGCCCGGGATCTATGGGACCAGATCTGTCAGGCCGCCTGGGAGTCGGCAGACCCCGGTCTGCACTTCAACACGACCATGAACGAGTGGCACACCTGCCCGGCCGCCGGACCGATCCGCGCGTCGAACCCGTGCTCCGAGTACATGTTCCTGGACGACACGGCGTGCAACCTGGCCTCGGCCAACCTGATGAAGTTCGTCTCGCGCGGCGGCGACAACCCGCTGGTGTTCGAGGACGCGAGTTTCGAGCACGCCTGCCGGCTGATCACCATCATGTTGGAGATCTCGGTCTACATGGCGCAGTTTCCGTCGAAGGAGATCGCGCTCAAGTCGTTCGAGTATCGGACGCTTGGGATCGGCTTCGCCAACATCGGCGGCCTGCTGATGTCGGCCGGTCTCGCCTACGACTCAGACGAGGCCCGTGCCTTCGCTGGAGCGATCTCCGCCATCATGACGGGCATCGCCTACCGCACCTCAGCCGAAATGGCCGAGGAGATGGGGACGTTCGCACGATACAGCGAAAACGCTGAATCGATGATGCGGGTGATGCACAATCATTACGCTGCATCTGAGAACGGCAAAGCGGCATACGAGGGCCTGTCGATCGAGCCAGTCGGTCTCGACTGGATCAACGAGTACCAGGCAGGTCTGGCGGGTCGTGCCAGCGAGATCTGGTCAGAGGTCGTCGAGATGGGGTCTGTGCATGGCTTCCGCAATGCGCAGGTGTCAGTGATCGCTCCGACCGGGACCATCGGCCTCGTGATGGACTGCGACACGACGGGCATCGAGCCGGACTACGCCTTGGTGAAGTTCAAGAAGCTGGCCGGCGGCGGCTATTTCAAGATCATCAACCAGTCGGTCCGTTCGGCTCTGACGCAGCTCGGCTACGAGAAGGCCGAGATCGAAGCGATGGTGCTGTATGCGACCGGAACGGGTCGTCTGCCGGTCCACTTTGAGACCGTTGCCCGCGGCGCAGGCATCGAAATCTCCGAGTCGGCCGTGCGGTCGGCTTTCGACATCCGCTTCCTGGCGGACTGGACGAAGCTCGGCTTCACCGACGAGGAGATCGAGAAGGCGAACACCGAGGTCTGCGGAACCATGACACTGGAGGGTGCTCCGGGTCTGGCTGAGGTGGATCTGCCGGTGTTCGACTGCGCCAACCCCTGTGGCAAAATCGGTAAGCGCTCCATATCGACGAAGGGCCACATCCAGATGATGGCTGCGGTTCAGCCGTTCATCTCGGGTGCGATCAGCAAGACGATCAACATGCCCTCGGACGCCTCGATCGTGGACGTCAAGAAGGCGTACATGTCGTCGTGGAAGCTGGGTCTGAAGGCCAACGCGATCTATCGCGACGGCTCGAAGCTGTCCCAGCCGCTCAGCTCTGCCCTGATCGACGATCAGGAAGTGGAGGAAGAGACGGTCGCTGAGGTCAAGCAGGACGTCGTCAAGGTGGTCGAGAAGCTGGTCCGCAAGCGGGAGCGCATGCCGGACAAGCGCCGGGGTTACACGCAGAAGTCCATCGTGGCAGGACACAAGGTCTACCTGCGGACGGGCGAGTACGGCGACGGTCGCTTGGGCGAGATGTTCATCGACATGCACAAGGAGGGCGCAGCCTTCCGCTCGATGATGAACGCCTATGCGATCGCGGTCAGCATCGGCCTCCAGTATGGCGTGCCGGTCGAGGAGTATGTCGACGCCTTCACGTTCTTCAAGTTCGAGCCGGCTGGCTTCGTCCAGTCGCACGATCGGATCAAGAGCGCGACGTCGATCATCGACTGGATCTGGCGCGACATCGGCATCAACTACCTCGGCCGCGAGGATCTGGCTCACGTCACCCCTGACGATAGCGAGAACACCTCGGTTGGTCCCGGCGGTGCGCGGGCGCCTCAGGTGATCAACAACATCGGCTCGGTCACGGTCAACGTGGCTGAAGCGTCCGATGCTGCTCTGGAGAAGATCGCTTCGCAGGTCAAGGAAGCCCTGCCCGACCAGCGGTCTATCGCGAAGATGTCCGGCTACACCGGGGACTGCTGCAGCAACTGCTCCAGCTTCACTATGGTGCGGAACGGCACCTGCCTCAAGTGCGAGACGTGCGGCGAGACCACCGGGTGCAGCTAAAGGTTGCCAAGAGGCACAAGCGCCTCTGGATCATCGATAAGGAAACGGATCAGGCGGTCTACACGCCGCCTGATTTCGTGACACTCCCGTCGAGAGTCCCCATGCATCACCTGGCGTTCGACCTCATGAGGCTCGGTCACCGCGACATCAATCGGATCGCCGCGTTCGAATGGGAGTTCAGCAAGCGCAATGTTCACCGAACTCGAAATCGTGGAGCGGTGCCTGTTGCTGTTTTCCAAGCCCGGAAGGTGGACACAGAAGGTATGCGCGAGGGATCGGCAGGGTAAGCCGGTCCCTGTTTTCAGCAGGGAAGCTCGTTCCTTTGACATCGAGGGAGCGATCCGCCGAGCTGCTGGCATCGAAGACCGGAGTGCGTATGCGCGCTTCGTCCCATTGATCAAGGGTCAGCTGGGCAAGCACCCGTTCGACTGGAACGACCAGGCAGGTCGTCACCAAAAGGATGTGGTCCGGATGTTCCAGGACCTGGCTGACGAGTTCCGTTTCAAAGAGGCATCATGACTGTTGCGAACGACAACTTCACAGAGGCAGACCTGATCGAGCTGGAAAGATCGGTCAACGCCCTCGTGGCTATCTGCCACAAGATAAACAAGCACTGGTGGACCGACCCGGCCACCGGAGAAGACCTTCGCAAGAAGGAACTGATCGTCCCCACCAAGCTGCTACTGACCGTCAGCGAGATCTGCGAGGCGATGGAAGCCGACCGCAAGGATCTGATGGACGACAAGCTGCCCCACCGCAAGGGACTCGAGGTCGAGTTGGCAGACGCCCTGATCCGCATCGGCGACCTCGGTGGCGCCCTGGCGCTGAACCTCGGTGCAGCAGCCCGTGAGAAGTCTGCCTTCAATCTGGTCCGACCAGACCACAAGGCCGAAAACCGCGTGAAGAAGGGCGGAAAAAAGTACTAAGCCAGCGAGTTTTCGCTTGCTTTTTCGTGCGCCCGAATGCAAATCCACTGCAAAAGGAGAAGTGACTTTGGACGCAATTGAAGCTGAGAAGACGGCCATCGAGATGATCATGGCCGAGCTGGCCCTGCAGAACGGTATGTGGGGCGAAGCGAATGAGCGCTCCGACATCCAGAACGGGCAACTGTTCGATGCCGGCAGCGCCAAGGCGATGAAGGATCGCCGCAAGGCCAACGCGGATGCATTCCATGTCGTGCCGGCGATCTATCCGCAGGATTGGAGCGGTTTCCGCAGCTACGGCACCGACATCCCGAACGGCGTCGTCGGCGTCTGCTTCATGATCCAGGAGATCAAGCGGCTGTTGATGGACGGCGTCGACCCGACCCGCCTCGCCCGCCGGCCCGACCAGAAGTACAACCCGGAGACGGGTCTGCCGAACATCGCCGAGGACTAGCCATGTACGGCGTCGCCCTACTCGCTTTCAACCACATCCTGCCGACGATGGGCGTTCTTTACCTCATCACCATCACCATCAAGATCACCAAGCGGTACTCGATCCGCCGCTGGTTCTTTTAGTCCCCTATCGTTTGTTTGAATGCAACCGGTCCTTGCACAAGCTGGGATCACCAAAGGAGAATACATGAAGAAGCTCTTTCTGCTCGCAGCTCTCGCCCTCGGCGTGATGACTGCATCCGCCCAGGCCGCTGACGCCAAATTCCGTCTCTGCACCGGCAACGCCGAGCTGAACTACGCCAAGGCCGGTCACTACCTGAAGCAGCGCGCTCAGGGCGTTGACGTCGTCTACACCAAGGGCTCGATCGACAACCTCGACAAGATCGTTGCCGGCGAGTGTGACGGCGGCTTCGTGCAGTCAGACGCCCTGATGGTCTATTCGCAGCGCAACGCGAAGGCCATCTCGACGCTGGAGCGTGCCGGCGTGCTCTACCAGGAGCAGGTCCACATGATCTGCAACCGCAAGTTCGACCTGGGCCGCATGGTGAACCTCAAGAAGGACATGACCGTGGCGGTCGGCCAGGACGGATCGGGCGGCTACACCACCTGGTCCGGCTTCGTCATGGCGGACAAGGACCGCTACGGCAAGGTCAGCACGTCGCCGCTCTCGGGTGACCGCATGATCTCGGCCGTCGCTGACGGTTCGCTGGTCCAGTGCGGCCTCATCGTGACCGCTCTGAACGCGCCGTTCATCAAGAACGAGGTGCAGAAGGCTGGCGATGCCGTGATCCTGGTCGGCACCGATGACCGAGACATGACCAAGACGGCGAAGGACGCTCGCGGCCAAGCTGTCTACACCTACGGCGAGATCCCCGCCGACACCTACCCGCGCATCCAGCCGTCCGGCACGATCTACGGCACGAAGTCGGTCGGCACGGTGCAGGTCGATGCGGTGTTCGTCGCCAACGTCGATTGGATCAACGCTCACGAGGACGACGACAACAAGATCCTCCGCGGCTTCAACGCTGCGAAGCCCGACATCCAGAAGCTCGCCAAGCCGCAATAACGGATTGGCTACGGCGGTCGCCCTTCGGGGCGGCCGTCTTTTTCGTTTGGGAATTTTGGAGTGAGGAAATGTCAGACAAGCAGAACACAGCACAGGAGCTGCTCTCGTTCATCCGCGAGGCGCGCAAGTTCCTGAGGTTCGTCGAGAACCCCGAATGGGCAGGCTCGGCCGAACTCACCGACGTCGAGCACCTGGACGAGATGAAGACTCATCTCGAAAAGACTCGAGGCCGGATCGATATGCCGGAAAAGACGGTGATGCATTTCGTGCGCAATTCCGAGACCGGACTTGTGCTTGCGATGACTGGCAACACCCCTGAAGCGGCCGAGCGCGCCAGGTTCCTGACCGGCCTGATGACGTCGCTACCGCGTCTGCTGCAGGCGATCGAGGAATCGTTTGTCGATGCCGCGTTCGCTGAGGACCGCATCAAGGAGCTGATTACGTCCAACAACGAGAAGCTTTTTGAAAACCGTGGGCAGCGGGACGAGATTCGACAGCTCAAGGCCCAGGTTGACCTGCTCCTGAAGTCCATCCCAGTCCCGCCCGAGGCCGTTTGAATGACCGAGTCGCAATCAAGAACCCTCGTGAAATTTCTTCCGCCGGAGGAAGTCGGGGAAGAGCAGTCCGGCTGGTGGATCCTGCACATGGAGCCACTCGACAACGGCGACATGGGGCCGATGGCGAAGACTACTGCTGGGATGCAGCCGGCCCCTATGACAGCGAACACGAAGCTAAACGCATCCTGGAAGGAACTGCAAGTCTATGACGATCTCTGCAAAGAAGATTTTGCATTCGATTTCGCCTGAGCAAATCGAACTGAAAACGGTGCTCGCGCGTTACCCGCGGTTCATCCACGCCAAAGAGCTGACCCACCGCATCCTCAGCTCCGCGCCCGACATGATCATCGAGATCAACGATGGCCTGATGTACGACCGCAACCTGTCACGGAACGCTTCCAGCTCGCGTGCCATCCCCGTTCAGCGTCTGATCGATGACATCCTGCGCGACACCGCGATGCCGATCGAGTTCGGACGGAACAAGAAGGGTATGCAGGCTGACGGTCCGGGGGACGCCTACATCAAGAACCCCTTCCACAATAGCTTCCACAACATCTCGAAGATGGGCTCGCTGCTGTCTCCCGAGCAGGCCTGGCTCTTGGCTCGCGACAACGCAATCGCAATCGCAATCGCAAGTGCCTATGCAGAAGCGGACTACCACAAGCAGATCGTGAACCGACTGCTGGAGCCCTTCGCGCACATCAACGTGCTGAATCACGGCGACCGACTGGGACAACTTCTTCGAGCTGCGCGACCACAAGGACGCCCAGCCGGAAATCCAGGCGCTTGCAGTCGCCATCAAGGATGCATTTGCAGACAGCGAACCGCAACGCTTGCAGCCCGGTCAGTGGCATTTGCCTTTCGTGACAGAGTACGAGCAGGAATGGCTGGATCTGGAGACGCAGAAGAAGATCTCCGTCGCCCACTGTGCCCGCACCTCTTACCTGACGCACGAGGGCAAGACGCCCTTGGTCAGCAAGGATCTCGTGCTCTACGCCGACCTGGTTGGCGCCCGCCCCCTTCACGCTTCGCCGGCCGAGCACCCACGCCAAACCGCCGCATCGCAGGACAGCAGGGGCCGTACGGCGAATGGCGGGTCGAGCACTGGCAGCAGCCCGAGATGCACGGGAAACTTTGCTGGAACCAGAACCGCAAGTTCATCGAACGGGACATCTACAGGATGGCTGCATGACGAAGATCGCCAACTCCTACTATTCGACGGGGGTCAGCCACCGAGAGGTCGATGGTCTCTACCACGCGACCTTCGGCATCCCGGGCGAGCCGCCGATGTGGGTGAACGGCACGGACGGCAAGCCCAAGGTCTTCCGGTCGCAGGACGAGGCGGTCATAGCGGGATTCAAGGTGATGGTGGCTAAGCTCAACCGAGCCCGCCAGGCGCAGGACTTCCACGTCCGAGGCCTGGGCAACCCCCATCACAAGAACACGATCAAGAGCTGGTCCACGGAGCCGCGGGCCAACGAGCCGACCGTCAATTCAGTCTTCGGGAAAAAGCAATGAGCCAGCAGCACTACGTCAACTACACCATCAACGGGAAGGACTTCCAGGTCGGCCCCTATTCCAGCCAACCAGAGGCTGACCTGCATTACAGGGACATCCGAGGTTACGTCGGAGTGACCAATTGCTGGATCGGCAACTCGCGCGACCAGAACCGACTTCGGCCTGGAGATGGTCAGTGAACTTGACCGAGCAGATTGAGGCGGCCCGAGCCGAGGTCGCCCGGCTCGAAGGGATCGCCAAGACCGCGACCTGCCGAGAGATGGGTCAGCACGACATGAAGCACGTCGGCGGCTGCAACGCCGGGTGCTCAGAGGACTGCTGCTGCTCGGTGCCAGTCCACACCTGCAGCCGCTGCGGCGGTTGCGACTATGGAGAGAACGAAGAGGCTCGCGAGATCCTTGGAGCCTGCCGAGAGCGACGAACATGACAGAGGAAGTGATGACCGATACCCCCGAGCCCGTGAAGCAGGACAACGAACTCCGCCAGATGATCAGCATCAAGCAGGTGCTCGCCAAGGTCCCCTTCAGCAGAGCGACGCTGTTCCGGCAGGTGGAGGCAGGCGACTTCCCGAAGCCCCGCCCGATCGCGACCGGGCGCATTGCCTGGTACCTCGATGAGGTGATCGAGTGGCAGCGCCAACTCGACCAGAAGGTCGCCTAAGATGGACAGTCGCCAGCCTCGCGCTGGCGATTTTCTTTTCAGGAGATCTCAACAGCGCTCAACACGCTCTTTCGATTTCCTGACCTATTCCTGACCCAGGGGTGATTTGGGAGATGATTGGGTTTTCGACCGCTTCACCAAGCATCTGTATTTGCTTGGTTATTTTGGTCGGAGCGAGAGGATTTGAACCTCCGACCCCTAGTCTCCCAGACTAGTGCGCTAACCGGGCTGCGCCACGCTCCGATGCCGTTCCATTAGCTGCGATCCTGCGTTCGCGCAAGGCAAAGCAGGCCTTTGAGGGCTGCAATCGGGACCCCGGTTCCCCGACTCAGCCGTCCTTCATCGCCGCGTCGATCATCTGCCGGCAAGCGACCAGTTCCTGCAGCACGCGTTCGAGCCGCTCGCGATCGGCCGAAGGAACGGAGGGGCGCACCGGCGGCGCCGCAGCCGACGCCTTGCCCGGCTGCGCGGACGCCTTGCCCGGGTGGGCATGCGCCTTGTAGGTCGACAGGATCGGATCCTCGTCGGGATTGACGAATCGGTAGTCGATTCCCTGCTCGTCGCCGTCGCCCTCCTCGCCGTCGAAATCGAGGCCGTCATTGCTCTCGAGTTCGTCGGGCTCGGCCATGCTGTTGCCGACCGCCTCCTCGACCGCGCCGAACGAGACCGCCGCCGTCTGGTCGGCGATGCCCTGCACCGACTTGATGCCATGCTCTTTGAGGATCCGCTGCACGCCGCGGATCGTATAGCCCTCGCCATAGAGCAGCCGGCGGATGCCCTTGAGCAGGTCGACGTCGTCAGGGCGATAATAGCGGCGGCCGCCGCTGCGCTTCATCGGCTTGATCTGCGCGAAGCGCGTTTCCCAGAACCTCAGCACATGCTGGGGAATATCAAGCTCGTCAGCGACTTCGCTGATGGTACGGAACGCATCCGGCGCCTTGTCCAAATGCCCGCTCCTCTCGCCTCAATGGCTAGAACCCTTTCCGTTCCGATTGAATCGAAACGGAGCTCCAGATTCTAGTTTTGGCGCGTTTTCTTCACGCGAACCGGTATCCACTTCGCTTGAAAACGCTCTAGTCGGCCTTGCTGCCGTCGCCATTGGTGACAGCATGGCCATTGATCCGCTGCTTCAGGATCGCCGACGGCTTGAACACCATCACCCGCCGCGGCGAGATCGGCACCTCGGTGCCGGTCTTTGGATTGCGCCCGATACGCTGGCCCTTCTTGCGCACCATGAAGGAGCCGAATGACGACAGCTTCACCGTCTCGCCCTTTTCCAGGCAATCGGTGATCTCCTTCAGCACCAACTCGACAAATGCCGACGATTCCGTGCGCGACAGGCCTACCTTTTGGTAGACCGCCTCACACAAATCGACACGCGTAACTGTTTTTCCGGTTCCCGTGGTCATCGCCTGCCCCGCACTCTCGGCGAACAATTTCTTGACTGAAATTAAAAGCTTAGCGCGCAATGGTCAACAGCGACCAGCATCCGGACGCCGGAAAGATACCGGCAACCTGTTGGCACTCTTTAATGACGCGCTACCAGCGCACGAGCGCCGAGCCCCAGGTGAAGCCGCCGCCCATCGCCTCAAACAGCACCAGATCGCCCTTCTTGACGCGTCCGTCCTTCACGGCGACCGACAGCGCCAGCGGGATCGAGGCCGCCGACGTGTTGCCGTGCTTGTCGACCGTCAAGACCACTTTCTGCGGTGCAATATGCAGCTTGTGGGCCGAGGCATCGATGATTCGCTTGTTGGCCTGATGCGGAATGAACCAGGTGATGTCGTCGGCGGAAAAGCCGGTGGCGTTGAACGCATCGACGATCACATCGGTGATCATGCCGACGGCGTGCTTGAACACCTCGCGGCCCTCCATCCGGAGATATCCGACCGTCCTGGTCGAGCCGGGACCGCCATCGACGAACAGCTTCGACTTGTGGCGCCCGTCGGAGCGCAGATGCGTCGTCAACACGCCGGGATCGTCGGTCGTGCCGGAATGAGGCTGCGCCTCCAGCACGACCGCGCCGGCGCCATCACCGAACAGCACGCAGGTGCCGCGGTCGTTCCAGTCGAGGATGCGCGAGAAGGTTTCGGCACCGATCACCAGCGCCCGGTTGTGGTGGCCGGCGCGCAGGAAATTGTCGGCGGTGGTCAGCGCAAAGACGAAGCCCGAGCACACCGCCTGCAGGTCGAAGGCCACGCCATGGTTGATGCCGAGCCCGTGCTGGACCGCGACCGCGGTGGCCGGAAAGGTATTGTCCGGCGTCGAGGTCGCCAGCACGATCAGGTCGATCGACTGGGCGTCGATGTTGGCATCGGCGAGCGCGGCGCGCGCCGCATTGATCGCGAGATGCGAGGTGAACTCGTCATCTGCGGCGATATGGCGCTCGCTGATGCCGGTGCGCTGCACGATCCAGTCATCCGACGTGTCGATCCGGCTGGCCAGTTCGGCATTGGTCAAAACCCGCTCCGGCAAATATGAGCCGCAGCCGAGCACTACCGAACGTATCGCAGTCACGAGACAGCCTCCTGCGCGGTCGGCGCCTTTACCAGGGCGCTGCCGTCGCGGTTGAGCATCTGATTGATCTTGGTGAGGAGATCGTAGTGGGCCATCTCATAGCCAACATCCACCGCATAGGCAAAGCCTTCCGCGTTGATGCCGCCATGGCTCTTGACCACCACGCCGTTCAGGCCGAGCAGCAGGCCGCCATTCGACTTGTTGGGATCGAGCTTGTCGCGCAGCTTCTGGAATGCGCCGCGGGCAAACAGATAGCCGATCCGCGCCAGCCAGCTCGACGACATCGCCTCGCGCAGCAGCGTGAACATCTGGCGCGCGGTTCCCTCGGCGGCCTTGAGCGCGATATTGCCGCTGAAACCTTCCGACACGATGACGTCGGCGAGCCCCTTGCCGATCGCGTCGCCCTCGACAAAGCCGATATAGTCGAACTGGTTCGAGTTCATCGCGCGCAGCATCTCGGCCGCCTCGCGGATTTCGCCGTGGCCCTTGATCTCCTCGGACCCGATATTGAGCAGGCCGACGGTCGGCCGTTCGAGGTTGAACAGCACGCTCGCCATCGCGCTGCCCATCACCGCGAGCGTCGCCAGATGGTGGGCGTCGCCGCCGATCGAGGCGCCGAGATCAAGCACCACCGAATCGCCCCGCAGCGTCGGCCACACCGCGGCGAGCGCCGGGCGGTCGACGCCGGGCAGCGTCCGCAGATTGATGCTGCCCATCGCCATCAGCGCGCCGGAGTTGCCGGCGGAGACCGCGACATCGGCCTCGCCATGCTTCACCGCATCGATCGCCAGCCACATCGACGACGCCCTGCGGGTCCGCCGCAGCGCCTGGCTCGGCTTCTCGTCATTCTTCACGGCGACGTCGGTATGGATCACCTTCGATACTGCCTTGAGCGCAGGATGCTTCGCGAGCTCCGGCTCGATCTGGGCCTGGTCCCCGACCAGCAGGAATTCACTGCCGGGGTGACGACTCAACGAGATCGCGGCGCCGGGAATGACCACCGATGCGCCGACATCGCCCCCCATGGCGTCAAGCGCGATTCGAACCTTTTGAGGCATGAACGTCCCGGAAACCTGCTCTCCCACAGCCCTTCAACGCAGGCCGCGAGCTTGAAGTCACCGCTGTCAACGGCGCGCGGCCAAACACCAACTCGCGTCCCGGCCGGGCCGCGACAATAGCGTTTCCGCGGTCCGACACAACCTCTTGACCGCAAACGACCGAGCCGCCAAACCCGCCACGCAACACATCCAACATACCAGAAATATATTATATTTCAACGCATTGCGACATTTATTTGAAGTGACGACCGATGCCCCTCGCGAAGCCGTGCAAGCAAGCCATCCCCTCATATGTGGCTTCAGGGCGTTTTCGAGCGAAGTGGATCTCGGTTCGCGTCAAGAAAACGCGTCAAAACAAAAAAGCTGCCCTTGGCCGCCCTCAACTGCCCTTGGGCTTCTTGCCGTTAGGCTTTTCCTTGAGCGCTTTCAGCGCGGCAAAGGGATGATTTTCCGGATCAGGCGCTTCAACCTCCGGTTCAAAGACCGCGTCCGCCTTGCGCGGATACGGGTCTATGCCGAGAAACAGCGCATCGGTGGCGAGCCGGCCGATGTCGATGAAGCCGCCGATGATCGGCTCCGGCGGATCCGGCGCTTCCTCATCGCCGGCCTCGGCGTCGTCGACCAGATCGGCCATTTCCGGGATCTGCTCGGGCGGCGCGAACATCACATCGATCGGCTCGATGATCTCGTTCTCGATCGGATCGAGCGTCACCACGCAGGTCTGCCCGACCCTCGCCGAAACCCTGCCGGTGACGTGGCAGCTGCCGTCGCGCTTGGGCTGCAGATCGAACGTCGCGTGCGCCGAGATCACCTCGCGCAACTCCGCGGCCTCGGCCATCGCCTTGCGCACCGCGTCGTCGGCTACGATCTCGCGATGCAGGCCGGTCTCCGGGATTTGCGCGACGTTGACGAGAACGCGCCAAGGGTCCCGCACGGCATCGGGCCGTCCTGTGGTCCCGCCGCTCATGCCGCCGTCCCCGCAGCCTGCGGCGCGGGAAAGCGCCACGCGCCCCTGGTCAGCGCCGGGAGGTCGGTGTGATCAAGCACCGCCATTGCCCCCTTGGCATAGGCGGCCAGTTCGCGCGCCTGGTCGATATTCTGGCCGTTGAGGATGTTCTTGCAGAACGACTGGGCCAGGGCCTCCTCGCTGTCGGTCAGCGCCAGGTCGTAGGCCGCGGTACGGCCGTAGAAGGCCTCGCCGAATGCCTGCATGCGCTTGGGCACCGTGAGGTCGCCGACGCCCATTTCCCGCAGGTTGTCGTCCATGTCGATGCAGAAATGATCGAACAGTGCCTGCGACAGCCCCACGCCGCCCTCGGCGGACTTTAATCGCCGCAGCACCAGCCAGAGATGCATCAGAAGCAGGTCAAAACGGCCGTTAACCGTGTCGGGAACGCCCAAGTCACGGTAAAATAACGGTTCTCGCGCCTGCGTCACGATCATGCCATAGATGGTCTCAATGGTGCTGCGCGCGGGCACCGGGGGTCTTCTGAAGTGATTGAACGGCCAAAGCATGACGGGTTCCGGCTGCCGGCCCCCCAAAGGACACCTGTTGAGCGGTCGCCCATTGGAGCGCGGCATGATTGCAATCCATTGAGCTGCCCGGTACGTCAATGCCACGGCCGATGCAAGGGGACGGATCAGTTCCGCCGATGAACCACACTCTTCCACGACAGTCTCGCGCCGCTTCCGCGCGCGGGTTCCTCACGCGCTTTCGCGCGATCGCCGTAATTGGCCTGGTCTGCGCCGCTCTCGGCGGCTGCGCCGGCGAACAATTCCAGAAGGGCTATATCCTGCCTGAAGGGGCGCTCGAGCAGATCCCGATCGGCGCGAGCCAGGATCAGGTGCTGATCGTGCTCGGCACGCCCTCGACCGTCGCAACACTGGACGGCGAGGTGTTCTATTACATCTCGCAGCGGACCTCGCGCCCGGTCGCCTTCATGAACCAGCGGGTGGTCGACCAGCGCGTGATCGCGGTTTATTTCGACAAGAACCGGCAGGTGCGCCGGCTCGCCAATTACGGCCTGAAGGACGGCAAGATCTTCGACTTCGTCAGCCGCACCACGCCGACGTCGGGCCAGGAAATGTCCTACCTCACACCGCTCTTCAAGCTGCTGAGCTTCAACTGACAGGAATCAGCTATCGCACCGCCCAAGTCCGGGATGCCCAAGTCCCGGACGCTCAAGTCCGGGACGCTCAACCAATTCTCACCCGGCTGGTGTCGATCTGCCGCCCGGTAAGGTCGGCGACGTGGCTGTCGATCAAATTCCACTCGGTGCAAGCAGCGGTGTACCAGGCCTGAATGACGATGAGGTCTGCCGCCGACGTCGCGGCCTGCAGCTTGGCGATCACGCCGCCGAGCTCACCGTCCAGAGCGGTCCAGCCGGTCCGGAGCGAATCAAGCGCGTTCTCGATCATCGCCATATCGCTCAGCACGAGCCCGGTGCTCATGGTGAGCGCGCCCAGCGTTGCGACGATCCTTTGATCGTCGCTGAGCGCCGACTGATCAGAGGCGATCTTCTGCTGGTAGCCCGATATCTCCGATTGCATGGCATTGATCTGGCCCTCGGCTTCGGCGATCGAGGCCACGCCGATGCCGGCCAGGATCAGCGACGCGCCGCCGGTCAGCGGCGCGAACACGACACCGAAGATGGTTTCGATGATGCCGCGCGTGCGCGCGGCTTTCGCCCGTGCGATCGCCTCGCGGTCGGTCTGGATTTGCACGTTGAGCAGCTTGATCTGGTTGTTGATCGCGTCGATCTCGCCCTGAATCTGCTGCTCCTGGGCCTGTACCTGCCCGACCGTGTTGCGCATCGCCTGGTCGGCCTGCAGCATCGCCTGCTCGAACGCCTGGAGCTTGCCGAGATAGTCCGCGATCTGTCCGATCATGGCCTGGATCGGCGGCTCAAGCGCCTGCATCGCGGTGATCAGTTCGGCCTTGCCGCCGGCCGAGAAGCGTTGCTCGAGCGCGGCAAACAGAGCGTCGATCTGCGGCGCGGCCGCCACAAACGCCTGCCCGGCGGCGGCAATCGTATCGAGGATGTCGGTCTGGAAATACAGCACTCCGCTGCGGCGCCAGCCGACGACCAGGTTCTCGGCGGCGCCGAGCTCCTGGTCGAGCTGATCGTACCAGGGGGAAGCGACCTCCGCGATCTCGGCCTCGATCACCGCCTGGCAGGACGAGTTGAGCAGCACGATCGCGCCCATGCTCGCGTCGATCTCCGCATTCGTCGCCGCACCGCTGAAAGGCATCTCGTCTCCCCTCTGTTACGCAGCCCTGCCGGGGATTCCGATCGGGGCGGTCGCCAGCTTCTGCGCGAACTGCGTGGCAGCGGCCCATTCGGCCTGCGTGGCCGCGCCGAAAGTGTTGGCCGCGAACGTGCCCAGCGTGACCTTGCCCGCCCTAAGCTCCGCCAATGCATCGCGCATCGCATTCCGAAGCTCGCCCCAGGCACCGATGAGCTCACGCAGATGCGCCAGTGCATCGCCGGTCGAGCCCAGCACCTGCTCGGCGGCAGACAGCGCAAGCGCCGCTGCGGCTTTTGCGTCAGGCGATTGGTCCGCCGCCGCGCGCAGCGCAGCATCGCGGGCATGCATGGTCTCTCCCCATGCATTGATCGTTGCGAGCCTCGTTTCGAGGCCGGCGACGGTTACGTGCAATGACTGATCCAGTGGGCCGGTGAGTTCGAGCCCGACTTCAACGAAGGGATCGCCTGCGCCCCGCGCATCCGGATGATCAGCCGCAATCGAGCTGACCTGTGAAGAGATCGCCGAAAACGTCGTGCCATGGTTGATGACCAGCACCAGAACTGCGCCGGTGACATCAGGCGCGATATTGTCGATCCACTTCTGCGCCTGCGCCTTGGCGGCATCGAGCTTGCTGTTGAGGTCGTCGAACCAGTCGGGTTTTGGCGACGGCGGGATCAGCGGCGCGTTGAGCAAACCATGGCAGGCTGCAGTGACCGCGGCGAGACCCTCGAAGCTCGCCTTGGACGCAGAAGTTAGCCTGCCCAAGCCGCCCACATCCGGTTCGCCGCCTGGCTTGTCGTTCGACATGACGAATTCCTTTCAAGCAAGGCGGGCACCGCCGGCAGGCGGCGGTGCCCGCGAGATGATCAAGCGGCTTTGCCGTCCATCGCCAGTTCCTTGGCCGGATATGAAACGGGGGCATTGACCAGCCCCTGCGCAAACGACGTCGCATCGGCCCATTCCGAGGCTGCAGCGGTGGTGAAAGCACCCGCCACGATGGTGCTGAGCGCCGCTTCAGCCGATTCAAGCTTCGCCAGCACGCCCTGCAGTTCGCCCTGGAACACAGTCCAGCTGGTGCGGAAGTCGGACAGCGCGTTGCTGGCGTCGGTGATGTACTGGATCGCCTGGCTCGAGGCGGAGCCCAGCCCCTGCAGGGCGACCATCTGACGCTTGTCGTCGTCCAGCTCCTTCTGGTCCTGGGCGATCTCGTCGAATTGCTTGTTGATCTTGCTCTGCATGACGCCCCACGTCACGGCGCCACCGACGACCAGCAAGCCGCCGGTGCCGGCAACAAGGAGGCTGGCGCCGCCCGTTTCAGGCGCGAGCGCGATACCCACCACCAGGAGAAGCAATCCAATGGCGATGCCGCCGGCGGACGCCGCGATCGCGATATTCTCGTTATGAATGGTGTCGTTGAGCACCTTGATCGCTTCGTTCATCTTGCTGATGTCGGCGCTTAGATCCGCTTCCGCCTTCTGAATGCTGACCGCACCCGAGGTCAGGGCGTCGTGCGACGCCTGCATCAGGTCGCCCCAGTTCTTCATCAGCGTCTGTGTGGTGTTGGCATTGGTGACGATGACCTGCACCGACTGCTCCAGCGCGGCAACCAGCTCATGAACCTGCTTGACGTAGGGGTTATCGGCGCCTTGTGCGTCCGGGTGTGCGTTAACGATCGACTGGATCGTGCCGGTGATGGCCGAATAGGTCGTGCCGTAGTTGATGACCTGCACCGGAACGCCGCCGGTGACGCTGGGCCCGATATTGTCGATCCAGTCCTGCGCGTGCGTCTTGGCGACGTCGAGCTTGCTGTTGAGATCGTCGAACCAACTCGGCTTGGGCGACGGCGGCACGAACACCGTGTTCAGGATGCCGTGACACGCCTGGGTGATCAATGACAAGATTACGAAGGCCGATTGGGTTTGGGTCTCGAGCTTGGTGGTCGCCGCCAATTTCGGCGCTGCTTTTACTTTCAGTTTTGCTAGTGCCATCATGATCTCTCTCCTGCTCGGTGCTAGGTTGCGATTGGGTGCTGCGGATCCAGGGTCACAGGCGGCCCGACCGTGGTCTTGGTCGCCGGTATTGCGATTGCGAACTTGCTGATCGCCTGCCAGTTCGCGTTCGCGATCGGGATGGTGAAGATGTCGAAATAGGTCGCCGGGTCGGCGCCGGCTTGAAGCGCCTGGATCGCCTGCTGCACCTTGTCGCGCTCGGTGCTCCACATCGTTACGATCTGGGGCATCACGTCGACGATGCGTCCGAATGTCAGCTCGAGATTGTAGAGCAGCCGCAGCACGAGCTTGGTGCCGGCGGCAGCCTGCGCCTCCTCGCTCGCCTCGATCTGGAGCTTGGCGATCTGCTGCAAGGTCTCGCCGACCGCGGCGGTCTTGGTGATGATGTCGTAATAGAATTTTCCGACGGTGAAGGCGGCGGCGGCCATCCCGAGGAAGGAGAAGGATTCGCCGACCCCGGTGGCGACGTTGTAGAGTGTCTTCACCGTGGTCGTGACCACGCTCTGGCCGGTGCTGATGTCGCCCGCGGTGATGGAATCCTGGAGCGAGCCGACCAGATCCTCAAGACGCGTGAGCTGCGCGGCGATCTTGACCATCTGCTGCTCTTCGTCCTGCAGCTCGGCCCACCCCGCATTGATGCTGCTCTCCAGCAACGGCTGGATGTTCTTGAAAGCCTGATAGTGGCCTTGCAGCGCCGTCGCCGCGATGTTCGTGGCGTCGATCGACTTGTTGAGCTGGCTGAGCAGAACCTCCTTCAGCAACTTGATCCACTGATCGCTTGTGGTGGCCTTGGCATCGGCCACACCGGCGAAGGCGCTGCCATAGTTGCTGAACTGCGTCAGCACCGGTCCCCAGACCGAGGGCTTGTCCTCGATCCATTTCGCGCCGGCCTGCCCCAACATGCCGACCCGGTTGCGCACCGGCGCCAGCCAGTCGGGGTCCTTCACCAGCACGCCGATGGTCGTGCCGCTCGCGCTGATCGAATAGCTGTCGAGCCGCAATATCTCGTTGAACGCCTGGGCCAGCAGGCTGTTGGCGACGTTGATCGATGGGCTGAGCATGGTCAGGATATCTTCAGGAATGGATCGAAGGTCATGGCCTTGCCGTCCATGGTCAGCACGCAGGAATATTGCTGGTTGCCCTTGAAGCCCTGGGCTTCGACCCGGCCGGACCAATAAGTGCCGTCTGGCGTGGTCACCGACTGCGGAACGCAGATCTTGTCGTTGATCATCTGGCCGGTGAACTGGGTGATGTTCACGTCGCTGGATGGCGACACCCCGACCACGCTCCAGTTCAGGACCTGACCATCCTTGACCGCGGTGTAGAGCTCCGCCTGCCCTTCGATGCCCGAGCCCGCGTGTTTGTTGGTGTCGATCATATATACGTTGTCCTGAAGGTTGCCGGAGGCGAGCGCGCCTTCGACATCCGCCACGATCAACACATCGACTTGACTCAATGCGGCTGCTGCACGCTCTGTTTTATCTGCACTCACGCTGCTGCTCCCTGCGTTAGACGACCTTGATGGATGAGTTGAGCGTCATTGACCTTCCACCGATCGACAGGGCGATCGTGTAAGAAAGGGACGCGAATTGACCGTGGGATTCGACCCGGCCGGACCACACATCCGGGTTGCCCACCTGCGGAGCCGGCTTGCCGACCGACGTGGAGATCATTTGACCGGAGAAGCCGGTGATCGACACCTGGCCCGTGGGGCTGACGGGAGTGACGCTCCAGTTCACGACCTGGCCGTCCTGCACGACGGTGTTGAGCGTCGGCGTTCCCTCGTTCCACGACCCGAGATAGCCGTTGTTGTCAACCAGAAATGAATTATCGACAGCCGATCCGCTGGAGAGCGCGCCCTCGGTATCAACAACGATCAGTGCGTCGACTGTTCCCATCGCTATTCGATCCAAAAATACGAGGTGTCGTTAGCGCCTGCGCCAATCGCTTGGCAGCAAAGCACTGTTACAATTTTCGACTTTATTTGTTAGAAAATACTTCTCTAGGTTGTCACACCCTGAGGTAGTATGCATGCACAGAGGCAGAGCGCAAGAACGATTCTCGTTCAACACGAAAAGTTGGTCATCGGCTTCACATGCGCGCTCAATTTAGAACCAATGCAACGCTGCGATAGCAAAACAGAGCGGCGTAGCTCCCTCGCGCGATTTCGATTTGTCGTGCTTCGACCGAGCGACTGCTCCAATCAATTTATAGTTGCTCGCAATATATTCACACGCTCGCAGCGATGCTCGTGCTACGCTCGCTATGAGCCCGATCATGCCAATCGGCTCTTCAAGGGCTCTCGTCAGCCTTCATTCAGCAGGGAGATCAACGTCATGGGCTTTTATGGACCGGAACCTTTCGATAGCGCACAGGCCGTTTATGTCTGGACGGGCTTGGGCGCGCCGGGATTCTTCTCCGTCACCGTCAAGGGGAACGCCCCGAATTTCACATCAGGAATCAAGCTCATCCGCGACGAGCAATGGGTCGGTGGTCTCGCCATCAGGGTGATGGGATGGACCGGTCCGCTCGGCCAAGGCACCAAGCCCTACACGGTGAAAGGGTCTTTCCCCGGATCCTTCCTCAAGGAGATCGTGATTATCGGAAGCAACAAGACCGAAGTCATCAAGGTGAGCGAAATCCCGTTCACCAACGACGAAGCCTTCGCCAAGAACGCCGACGCGCTGGTGTAACCGCGCCACCGACCTGAAGCAGGCCTGCGCCAGGTCTGCTACGCCAGGTCTGCTGCGCCAAGTCGTCCGCTTGCCGGACAGCCGCGCCATGCCTACGCTCCCTGCAAAATAAAATCATGCAGGGAGCGAAGTCGTGACCAGGGGATTGACCAAGGGATATCTTTCTCGCCGAGGAGTACTTGCGGGGGCTGCGGCCCTTTCGACGGCAGCGATCCTGCCGCGCGCCAGTCTTGGTGCCGGCGACTGGCGGCCGTCTGAGACGGTTCGGATCATCGTGCCGGCGGCAGCCGGCGGCTCCACCGATGTGATGGGGCGGCTGCTCGCCGCGCATCTGCAGCCGATCTGGGGCCAGTCGGTGGTGGTCGAGAATCGCTCCGGCGCCGGCGGCACCATCGGCACATCGGAGGTCGCGCGCGCCAAGGGCGACGGCCACACCATCCTGATCGGCAATCCCGGCCCCAACGCGATCGCCTTCAGCATCTTCAGGAACCTGACCTACAAGGCCGACCAGCTGCAGGCCGTCTCCAACATGATCCGGATCCCGAACATCGTCTCGGCGCATCCATCGACCGGCATCAAGTCGATCCCCGAATTGATCGCCTATCTGAAGAACAACCCCGACAAGCTCACCTACGGCTCATCCGGCACCGGACAGAGCCCTCACCTCACCGGCGCCTGGTTCCTGCAACTCACCGGGCTGAAGATGACGCACGTACCGTTCCGCGGCGCCGGCCCGGCGCTGCAGGCCGGGCTCGCCGGCGACATCCAGATCCTGTTCGATAATCTCTATCCGTCGCTGCCGCAGGTGCAGGACGGTAAACTGAACGGGCTCTGCGTCACCACGACCGAGCGCAGCGAATCCGCACCCGACCTGCCGACGATGCGCGAGGGCGCGCCGGAGCTGGCAAAATTCGACGTCTCGTCCTGGTTCGGCGTGTTCCTGCCGAAGACCGCGCCGGCGCCCGTGCTCGACGAGTTGAACCGGCAGATCAAGGCGATGCTGGAGCGCGACGACATCAAGAAGAATGTCGCCGGCATGGGCGCGCGTGCCGACTACGGCACGCCGCAGCAGTTCTCCGATTTCGTCGATGCGGAAACCAAGAAGTTCGCCGCGATCATCGAGAAGGAAGGCTTGCAGATGGAGGTGAAGTGAGCTGGCTGCCCGGGTGCGGCGCCGGGGTCTTGAACCAGTTGAAGATGAGGAGGACCGCCGCGGCCAGCCCGACGGCGAGCATCGTCCGAGGCTGGTAGGAACCGACCCTGTTGATACCGACCTGCAGCTTGCCGCAGCTTGGACAAACGTCGACACCCATCGGCATCTCGCTGCCGCACTGGTTGCATTTGGTCATCTCGAACTTCATAGCGGAAAACCCCCGGCCTGCACCGCAGGTTTGTCGCAGATCATGTGCCGGGGGTTCAGTACACGCGGATCGCCCCGGCGTCGCTGCGAGGAACGACGGCGCCGTGGGGCGGATTAGCCTACCGAGTCCGCGCGAAGCGCGGCCCGCTGACAGGCTCAGGCGTAATCCGCCGCCGCGGTCAGACCTATTGGCGGATTACGCATCGCTAGTCCGCCCTGCGATTTCTACGAAGACTTGTTGATCTTCTTGATCTTGGCGTCGGTTGCTTCAATCGACATCGCCAGTTCCAGGATCGCCTTCGACAGCAGCTCGATGGCCTCCTTCTGATCCTGCGACTTGGAGGCGCGGAGCGCATAGTTCCGTGCGGATGAGAGCGCATCGATTGATCTCCGTTTTGTTGGCATCTGGTTCTCGGCGGATATCGTTGGCGGATAGCCGATCAATTCGGCAGTACACCGAACGAAGTCCCTGCAAAACAAGAACCCCGCGGCTCGCACCGCGGGGTTCTGCATTCAATCTGGTTGCGTGCTTAGTGCGCCAAAATCGCCAGCAGCAGCAGTGCCACGATGTTGGTGATCTTGATCATCGGGTTCACCGCCGGGCCCGCCGTGTCCTTGTAGGGATCGCCGACGGTGTCGCCGGTCACCGCGGATTTGTGGGCGTCAGAGCCCTTGCCGCCGTAGTGACCGTCCTCGATGTACTTCTTGGCGTTGTCCCAGGCGCCGCCGCCCGAGGTCATCGAGATCGCGACGAACAGGCCGGTGACGATGACGCCGAGCAGCATGGCGCCGACCGCGGAGAATGCCGCCGACTTACCGGCCGCGCCGCCGCCCGCGATCGCATAGATCACGAAGTAGACGAAGATCGGCGACAGCACCGGCAGCAGCGACGGGATGATCATCTCCTTGATCGCCGCCTTGGTCAGCAGGTCGACCGCCTTGCCGTAATCCGGCTTGTCGGTGCCCTGCATGATGCCGGGCTTCTCGCGGAACTGACGGCGCACCTCTTCAACGATTGCGCTGGCGGCGCGTCCCACCGCCGTCATGCCCATCGCGCCGAACAGATACGGCAGCAGGCCGCCAAACAGCAGACCAACCACGACGTAGGGGTTGTTGAGCGAGAAGTCCGGATTGACGCCCTTGAAGTAGACGTGGTTGGCGGAGTCGCTGATGAAGAATTTGAGGTCCTGGTTATAGGCCGCAAACAGCACCAGCGCACCGAGACCGGCGGAGCCGATCGCATAGCCCTTGGTCACCGCCTTGGTGGTGTTGCCGACCGCGTCGAGCGCGTCGGTCGACTTGCGCACTTCCTTCGGCAGGCCCGCCATTTCGGCGATGCCGCCGGCGTTGTCGGTGACCGGACCGAAGGCGTCGAGCGCGACGATCATGCCGGCCAGCGCCAGCATGGTCGCGGTCGCGATCGCGATCCCGAACAGGCCGGCCAGGCTGTAGGTGACGAGGATGCCGGCGATGATGACGATCGCGGGCAAGGCTGTCGCCTCCATCGAGATCGCGAGGCCCTGGATCACGTTGGTGCCGTGACCCGTGACGGACGCCGCCGCGATCGACTTCACCGGGCGGTAGTCGGTACCGGTGTAGTACTCGGTGATCCAGATGATCAGGCCGGTGACGACCAGACCGACCACGCCGCACTCGAACAGCGCCATGCCGGTGTAGTCGACGCCATCGAGCTTGCCGAAGCCGATCAGCCAATTGATGACGAGCGCGACGCCGACCAGCGACAGCACGCCGGTGGCGATCAGGCCCTTGTAGAGGGCGCCCATGATCGACTGGCTGGCACCGAGCTTGACGAAGAAGGTTCCGATGATCGAGGTGATGATGCAGATGCCGCCGATCGCGAGCGGCAGCGTCATCATGTTCACCAGGATCGGTGTCTTGGCGAAGAAGATCGCGGCGAGCACCATGGTGGCGACCGCGGTCACCGCATAGGTCTCGAACAGGTCCGCCGCCATGCCGGCGCAGTCGCCGACATTGTCGCCGACGTTGTCGGCGATGGTGGCCGGGTTGCGCGGATCGTCCTCGGGGATGCCGGCCTCGACCTTGCCGACGAGGTCGCCGCCAACGTCAGCACCCTTGGTGAAGATGCCGCCGCCGAGACGGGCGAAGATCGAGATCAGCGAGGCGCCGAAGCCAAGCGCCACCATGGCGTCGACCACGGTACGGCTGCCCGCCTCCAGACCCATGAACTTGACCAGGATCATGAAGTAGATGGTGACGCCGAGCAGCGCGAGACCGGCAACCAGCATGCCGGTGATCGCGCCCGCCTTGAAGGCGAGTTCGAGGCCGCCGGCGAGCGAGGTGGTCGCCGCCTGCGCGGTGCGGACGTTGGCGCGCACCGAGACGTTCATGCCGATGAAGCCGGCCGCACCCGACAGGATGGCGCCGATCGCAAAGCCGATCGCCACCAGCAGGCCGAGGAAGTAGGCCAGCACCACGAAGATCACGATACCGACGATGCCGATCGTGGTGTACTGCCGCCGCAGATAGGCCTGTGCGCCCTCGCGCACCGCGGCCGCGATTTCCTGCATGCGGGCATTGCCCGCATCCGCGTTCAAGACCGACTGCGTCGCCCAGATCGCGTAGACGATGGAAAGCGCCCCGCAGAGCACAATCAACCATAAAGCTGTCATGTTGCCTCAGATCCTTGATGTAACCCCCGCGCCTTCTTATGCCGCTAGGGGGCGGCAGGCGCTTATTTTGCGAGGACAATCCTCCCCAAGAACGGATTGCCTCAAATCGGGCGCGACCTTGCCAAAATCGTTACCGCTGTGCAACGCCACGTGTGGCCGAAAACGCCGATATCGGCAGCTATTTAGAAGGAAAGTCGGCGCCTTCCGGCAGTAATTCTAGAAATGGCTGTAGGACAGCCGCTTCAGCACCAGTTCCCTGCCCTGTCCATCGAGGAAGCTTGGCGGTGACGTGCCTGCAATGAGGCCGCCGATGGCGGTCACCGCGACCTTGGCCTGCCGTGCCTCCCGCACAAAGGCATCCGCGCGATCGCCCGGGACTGCGCACAGGATCTCGTAATCGTCGCCGCCGGCCACCAGGGTCTCGAACCCGATCGCCTTGCGCGCGAGCAGCCCCGCGGCCGCTGATGACAACGGGATGCTCGGCGCGTTGATCACAGCCGTCACGCCACTGGCTGCGCAAAGCTTGGCCAGATCGCCGGCGAGACCATCGGACACGTCCATCGCCGCGCTGGCGTGGGCGCGGACGGCATTGGCCAACGCGTTGCGCGGCTGCGGCACACGGTAGCGGGCGGCAAGAAAATCCCGGCCGGTGGCATCGTGCGCCAGATCAGCCGCGACCGGACCGCCCTGGAGCACATCGAGGCCGAGCGCGGCATCGCCGATCGTGCCGGTCACGAACAGGCGGTCGCCGGCCTTTGCCCCCGCGCGGTGCACCATCTTGCCCTGCGGCAGCCGGCCGAACGCGGTGATCGAGATCATCAGCGGCCCCGGCGTCGACACCGTATCGCCGCCTAGCAGCGGGCAGCCGTAATGGGCGGCGTCCTCGCCGATCGCCCAGGCAAACGGCTTGAGCCAGGCCTCCTCGGCACGGCGCAGCGCCAGCGTCAGCACGAAGCCCGCCGGCGCCGCGCCCTTTGCCGCGATGTCGGAGAGGTTCACCCGCAGCGCCTTGCGCGCCAGCGTGTCGGGCGGATCGTCGGCAAGGAAGTGCACGCCCTCGACGATGGCATCGGTGGTGACCACGATGTCCTCGCCGGCCGCCCGCAGCGCAGCGGCGTCATCATCGAGCCCGAACGCACCCGGATCGCTCGCCAGCGGCTTGAAATAGCGCGCGATGAGGGAATCTTCGCCGGAGGTCTGCGATTTGTCCTGTGTCACGACCGAAGACCCGTCATCCTGAGGTGCGAGCGGAGCGAGCCTCGAAGGATGCACGGCCCCAGCCGGGCCGTCGCCCTTCGAGACGGCCGCTGCGCGGCCTCCTCAGGGTGACGGCTAGACAGAGGCATGGCTTCCCTCTACCCGCGCACAAACTCATCGCCGCGGAACTGGCGCGCGATCTGGTCGAGCACGGCGTTGACCATGCCGGTCTCGTCCTTCTCGACGAAGGCGTGCGCGACGTCGACATATTCGGACACCACGACGCGGCCCGGCACGTCCTTGCGATGTTCGAGCTCGTAGGAACCGGCGCGCAGCACCGCGCGCAAAATCGCGTCGATCCGCTTCAGCGGCCAGCCCTTCGACAGCGCCTCGTCGATCAGGGGATCGAGCTTGGCCTGGTCGCGCACCACGCCGGAGACGACATCGCGGAAGAACGCCGCTTCCGCCGGCAGATATTTCTCGCCCTCGACCTCGTTGCCGAGCCAGTGGCTCTCGAACTCGGCGAAGATGTCGTTGATGCCCGCACCGCCAATGTCCATCTGGTAGAGCGCCTGCACGGCGGCGAGCCGCGCGGCGCCGCGCCGGTTGGCTTTCCGGTCGGGGGCTTTCGCGGGCTTCTTGCTGTCAGCCATGGTCAGGCCTTTGCCAGGCGGCGTTTGATCCGCAGCATCGCAATCGCCGCGCGCGCCGCGTCGCCGCCCTTGTTCAACTCGCTGGCGCGCGCCCGTGCCCAGGCCTGCGCCTCGGTGTTGACGGTGAGGATGCCGTTGCCGAGCGGGAATTTCCGGCTCACGGCCAGATCCATCAATCCGCGCGAGGACTCCTGCGAGACGATCTCGAAATGGATGGTGTCGCCGCGCACCACGCAGCCGAGCGCGATCGCCGCGTCATAGGGCTTGCCATTCGCCGCCGCCGCATCGATCGCAATCGCGATTGCAGCCGGAATCTCCAGCGCGCCCGGCACCGTGATCAAGTCATGGGTCGCACCCGCGGTCTTCAGCTCGGCGAGCGCACCTTCCAGCAGCGCATCCTGGATGTCGTCGTAAAACCGTGCCTCGACGATCAGCACGCGAGCGCCTGTGATGTCGGTCTGGTCCTTCAGGGGTGCGCGCCGCGCGTCAGCCATTGCAATACCAATCGGAACTTGGGGAAGAGTTGTGCTGCGTTTTAGGCGCAGCGGACGGCAAAGCCAAGGGCAATAGCGGCCCGGATGTCACCGCAAACAGCCCGATTTTTCAGGTCGGCTTGGCTAACAACGCATGGGCCATCGGGCTGGAATTGCCCCGGCCGGACAACCAAGTAACCACGTCGGTCTTGGTTGCAACGCCCGGCGAAGCCGGGACTATTTCATCTCCGACAGCCGTGCCGCGTAGCGGGCCATCAGATCGACCTCGATATTGACCTCGCTGCCGGCCTTCCAGCCGCCCAGGGTGGTGACGGCGAGCGTGTGCGGGATGATCAGCACCGAAAACGTGACGTCGTCGACCGTATTCACGGTCAGCGACACGCCGTCCAGCGTGACCGACCCCTTCGCCGCGATGAAACGCGCCAGTTCGCGCGTGGTTCGAAGCTCGAACCGCGCCATGTCGGGCAGATCGTCGCGCTTGACGATGGTGGCGATGCCGTCGGCATGCCCGGCCACGATGTGACCGCCGAGTTCGTCGCCGATCTTGAGCGCCCGCTCGAGATTAAGCCGACCGCCCTGCGCCCAGTGCTTGGCGGTGGTCATGCCGAGCGTCTCGGCCGCGGCATCGACGTCGAACCAGGTCTTGCCATCCGCGGTGCCGGAGGCGACCACAGTGAGGCAGACGCCATTGCAGGCGATCGAGGCGCCGTCGGCGATCGTGGTCTGGTCGTAGTCGCAGGCAATCCGCATCCGGTGCAGCTGCCCCTGCGCCACCGGCTTCAGGCTGGTGATCTCACCGATATCGGTGACAATTCCGGTAAACATTACGCACGCTCGTAGATAGTGAGACTGTCGTTATCGAGGGTTTCGCTAGCACGAACCTTGAAGCCCGGCGACTGCGTGATTGCGTCGAGCGGCAATGCGTCCAGCGCGGGAACGCCTTCGGCGCCGATCGTACCAGGTCCGCGCAACAGCCAGATTTCATCGACAAGGCCGGCTGCGACGAAAGAATTTGCCACGCGCGAGCCGCCTTCGACCAAAAGCCGCGTGATGCCCTTCTCCGCCAGCACATGCAACACCGCCGGCAGGTCGAGCCCCGGCTGCGCGCTGGAAGCAACGCGGATCACCTCTGCCCCGGCAGCACCGAGCTTCATGGCCGCCGGCGCCTCCGCAAGATCAGAGGTCATCACCCAGAGCGGCGTTTCGCGCGCGCTATGCACAAGTCGGCTGTCGCCCGAGATGCGCAACGCGCGATCGAGCACCAGCCGCACCGGCGAGCGCGCCGTCATGCCGGGCAACCGGCAGGTCAGCAGCGGATCGTCGGCTCTGACCGTGCCGATACCGACAAGGATCGCATCACTTTGCGCGCGGAGCAGATGCACGCGCCTCCGTGCCGCCTCGCCGGTGATCGCAACCGGTCGGTGGCCGCCGGCTGCGATCTTGTCGTCGGCGGATACCGCGAGCTTGAGGATCACGTGCGGGCGCTTGTCGCGGACGCGGCGGAAGTGTCCGGCATGGTCGCGCGCGGCCTCCGCCGCACACAGCCCGACATCGACCGCAATCCCGGCGGCGCGCAGCTTGGCGTGGCCCTTCCCCGCGACTTCCGGGTTGGGGTCCTCGATCGCGGAGACCACGCGGGCGAGCCCGGCCGCGACCACGGCATCCGCACAAGGCGGCGAGCGGCCGAAATGCGAGCAGGGTTCGAGCGTGACATAGAGCGTCGCGCCACGCGCGGCCTCTCCGGCGCGCCGGAGCGCCTCGACCTCGGCATGGGGGCGGCCGCCCGGCTGGGTCCAGCCGCGGCCGACGATCACGCCGTCCTTGACGATAACGGCGCCGACCGCCGGATTAGGCCAGGTCCGCCCGAGCCCGCGGCGGCCAAGCACCAGCGCAAGCTGCATGAAGCGCAGATCAGCGGCCTTGGCCGTCTCCTTGGCCTGTTTGGCTTTCTGCCCGAGCTGCTCTTCCAGAATCCGGAAGATCATTTTCGCAACGTCGCGACCCGCGGGTCCTCTTCGCCGGTCAGCTCGTCGAGCACGGCCTCGAAGTCCTTGGCCTCGCGGAAATTACGATAGACCGAGGCGAAGCGCACATAGGCGACGTCGTCGAGCTGGCGCAGATGCTCCATCACGATCTCGCCGATCGCCTCCGAGGAGACCTCCGCCTCGCCGCCGCTTTCGAGCTCGCGCACGATCGTCGACACCATCTTCTCGACCCGCTCGGACTCCACCGGGCGCTTGCGCAAGGAGATCTGCAGCGAGCGCACCAGCTTGTCGCGATCGAACGGCACGCGGCGGCCGTTGCGTTTGATGACGGTCAGCTCGCGCAGCTGCACCCGCTCGAAGGTCGTGAAGCGAAAGTTGCAGGCCATGCAGACGCGCCGCCTGCGGATGACGGCGGAGTCCTCGGTCGGACGCGAGTCCTTGACCTGCGTATCGAGAGAGTTGCAGCTCGGACAACGCATTCGACGAGACCCTTACGAGCGAACTCTACTAGTAGATCGGGAAGCGATCGGTCAGCGCCTTGACGCGTTCCTTGATCGCGGCCTCGACCAGCGGCGCCTTGCCGTCCGGCGACTGCGCCAGCGCGTTGAGCACTTCCGCGATCATGCCGCCGACCTGCTTGAACTCGGCGACGCCGAAGCCGCGCGTGGTCGCAGCCGGCGTGCCGAGACGCAGGCCCGAGGTGACGAACGGCTTTTCGGGATCGAACGGGATGCCGTTCTTGTTGCAGGTGATGGCGGCGCGCACCAGCGCCTTCTCCGAGATGTTGCCCTTCAGCCCCTTCGGCCTGAGGTCGACCAGCATCAGATGGTTGTCGGTGCCGCCGGAGACGATGTCGAGACCGTGGCTGCGCAGCGTCTCCGCCAGCGCCTTGGCGTTCTCGACCACGTTCTTGGCGTAGACCTTGAAGTCGGGCCGCAGCGCTTCCGCGAACGCCACCGCCTTGGCCGCGATCACGTGCATCAGCGGGCCGCCCTGCAGGCCGGGGAAGATCGCCGAGTTCAGCTTCTTGGCCAGCGTCTCGTCATTGGTGAGGATCAGGCCGCCGCGCGGACCGCGCAGCGACTTGTGCGTCGTCGTGGTGGTGACGTGGGCGTGCGGCACCGGCGAAGCATGCACGCCGCCGGCGACGAGGCCCGCGAAATGCGCCATGTCGACCAGCAGATACGCGCCTACGCTGTCGGCGATCTCGCGGAAGCGCTTGAAGTCCCAGGCGCGCGAATAGGCCGAGCCGCCGGCGATGATCAGCTTCGGCTTGACCTGCTCGGCCTGCTTCTGGACCTCATCCATGTCGATCAGCTGGTCCTCGCGGCGCACGGTGTAGTGCGCGGCCTTGAACCACTTGCCGGACATGTTGACCGGCGAGCCGTGGGTAAGATGGCCTCCGGCCGCGAGGTCGAGACCCATGAAGGTGTCGCCGGGCTGCAGCAGCGCCAGAAACACCGCCTGGTTCATCTGGCTGCCGGAGTTCGGCTGGACGTTGGCGAAGCCGGCGCCGAACAGCTTCTTGGCGCGCTCGATCGCCAGCGTCTCGGCGACATCGACCCATTCGCAACCGCCGTAGTAGCGCGCGCCCGGATAACCCTCCGCGTATTTGTTGGTCATCACCGAGCCCTGCGCCTCCAGCACGGCGCGGCTCACGATGTTTTCCGAGGCGATCAGCTCGATCTCATGGCGTTGCCGGCCGAGCTCGCCCTTGATCGCGGCAGCGATCTCGGGATCGGCCTCGGCGAGACCAGCCGTGAAGAAGGAATCGGGCGCGGAAGCGGTTTTGGAGGACGAAGTCATCGGCGAAATATCTCCACCGCCGCAAGCCCTTAGGCAGGATGCGGACGGTCACGAGTGGCGGTCGAAGCTGGTTTCAGAGCGTTATCACATCGCCCCAAAATGGCCAAGCGGTTGCGGTCCCCGGCGGTCAATTATGCCAGATATGGTGGGGATGGCGGGGATTGCCAGCAACCGGGCCGGCCCCCGCCGTCCGGTTCCAGGCGCTCCGGCGGGGCATGGTTGCGCCGCCCCGTGAGAGCGGACGAGACGCCCCCTGCCGGATTGCCCGAACGTGCGGACTGACGACTCCGGTGCTCGTCTGCCCGAACTGTTCGTCACCCTCGCGCGTCGCGAGACACGAACACCACATGCACGCGACTTGCGAACCTCTCGATCACAACGCCCGCGATGGCGATGCATCGAGTCAACGCGACGATGTCTCACGCGACGATTTTGAATCGTTCGATGTTTGAATCGTTCAACACTGGATCGATTCAAGGCACTCACGCGACGCGTGCAATTGTCTGTCGCACTCCGTTGTCTCGCGGTCACACACACGCGCATTGCGCACAGCTTCGATAGCTTCTAACCGCGCGCGGGCTATTCCCGAAAATCATCGTGATAACGACTCGCTCGAGAATTTTTTACGGAGCGTGGAATAAATGTCGTGCAGGTGGATTGGGTCGAGGCAGCTCGCTGTTTCGGCAACGGTGGTGCTTTCGCTTGTTGGTGCGGACGAGGTCTTCGCCCAGACGCAATTGCCGTCCGTGACCGTCGAGGCGCCGCACCGGCAATCGGCGAGATCGCAGCAACAGTCCTCACAACGCACTGCGCGTGCGCGAAGTGCCGCGCAGCCGTGCCACGACCGCGCCTTCGGGAGCACAGCCGCAGATCGCGGAGCAAGCCGCCGGCGCAGGCGGCGGACACGAACGCGCCAACGGTCCGGTCATCGGTTATCTGGCGCGGCAGAGTTCAAGCGGCACCAAGACCAGCACGCCGATCATCCAGACGCCGCAATCGGTGACGGTGATCAGCGCCGAGCAGATCCGCGACCAGAAGATCGTCAGCAAGTTCGACGAGGTGCTGCGCTATACGCCGGGCGTGGTCGGCGGCACCTACGGTGCCGACTTCCGCAACGACTGGTTCCTGATCCGCGGCTTCCCCGCGCAGAACGAGTCACTGTTCCTCGACGGCCTGCAGCTGTTCTACACCTCCTATGCGAGCTGGAAGCTGCAGCCCTTCAATCTCGAACGCGTCGAGGTGCTGCGCGGCCCGTCCGGCATCCTGTACGGCGGCTCGGCGCCGGGCGGCCTCGTCAACGCGATCAGCAAGCTGCCGTCGGCCGAACCAATCCGCTACATCGAGACCGGCATCAACAATTTCGGCAACGCCTATACCCAGTTCGACATCGGCGGCGCGACGGCGCAGCCCGGCGGCGGGCAAGTGCAGTACCGCCTCGTCGGCCAGGCCCAGGGCGGCGGCACCCAGACCGACTATGTCTACGACAACAATTTCTTCTTCGCCCCGTCGGTGACCTGGCGGCCCGACGCCGACACCAGCCTCACCGTGTTCGGCATGGCCTCACACAGCAACACCCGCGCGCTGAACTTCCTGCCCTATGTCGGCACCGTCACCAACGCACCGTTCGGCCGGATTCCGACCAGCCTGTTCGTCGGCGATCCCAGCGTCGACCAGTTCCGTCGCGACCAGGAGATGGTCGGCTACCAGTTCCAGAAGAGCATCTCCGACAGCGTGGACTTCCGCCAGAACGCACGCATGGCGCATGTCGACGTCTATTATGCCGGCCTCTACGGGCTCGGCTACGCGACGACGCCGGCCGCCGCCGACATCACGCGCGGCAATTTCTACACCCGCGGCATCGCCACCCAACTCAACCTCGACAACCAGCTCGAATATCGCTTCTCGACCGGCGCGCTGCAGCACACCGCGCTCGCCGGCATCGATCTGAAATATTACGGCATCGACGACCGCCAGGGCTTTGGCATGGGCACGAACCTCAACCTGCTCAATCCGATCTACGGCACCAATCTGCCGTATAGCGGCCCGCTGTATCAGAACGCCTATCTCACCCAGGGCATGGCCGCCGTCTATCTGCAGGACCAGGTCAAGCTCGACCGCCTGACCGTGGTGCTGTCGGGACGCCAGGATTGGGTCGATCTCAACAACAACAACCGGATCGGCACTTCGCAGAGCCGCGACGATAGCAAGTTCTCCGGCCGCGTCGGCGCGATCTACAATTTCGACTTTGGCGTTGCGCCCTATGTCTCCTACATGACCGGCTACAATCCGGTGATCGGCACCAATGCGGCCGGTCAATTGCTGCTGCCGGAAACCTCCGAGCAGACCGAGGTCGGCGTCAAGTACGAACCGGTCGGGCTCAACGCACGGTTCGGCGTCGCGCTGTTCGACCTGAAGCGCAAGAACGCGCTGACCACCGATCCGAACAACACCCTGTTCCAGACCCAGAACGGCGAGGTCACCTCGCGCGGCGTCGAGCTCGAGGCGGTCGCGAATATCACGCGCGACTTCAAGCTCGTTGCGAGCTACACTAATTATGAGCTGTTCGTCAGCAAGGACCTCAACCCCGCGCTGATCGGCACCGTGCCGACCAACACGCCCCGGCAGCTCGCCTCGGTCTGGACCGACTACACCTTCAGCGACGGCCCGCTGCGCGGCTTCGGCCTCGGCGGCGGCATCCGTTACGTCGGCTCGTCCTTTGCGGACCAGGCGAACACCGCGCGTGTCCCCGCCTTCGTGCTGGGCGATCTTGCCCTGCATTACGAATGGGACAACCACTGGCGCGCGGCGCTCAACGTCGTGAACGTCACGGACAGGATCTATGTCGCGAGCTGCGCGACGATCAGCTCCTGCTACTACGGCGATCGCCGCCGCATCACGGCGAGCCTCGGCTACAAATGGTGAGCTGAACATTCAGTTCACGAAAAACCTGGAAACAAAGAGGCGGCGTTCAGCCGCCTCTCTTTTTCGGCCGTCGTCAGGATGGTGTCAGCTAGTCGCGCTAGGTTCGCGCCGCGGCAACATTTGCCGTGCCCAGACTGGCCCGCTCCGAAATGCGAGCCCCGGAGCGGGCCTTTTACGGTCTGGGGATGAAGGGCCCTAATCCTCGTTCGCCTTGAACCGCCCCAGCCCCTTGAGCACGAACGGCGCCAGCAGCGCGATCAGCGCGATGCCGAGCAGTGTCGCCGACATCTGGCTTTGCAGCAGCACCATGGGATCGCCGAGGCTGATCGCCAGCGCGCGGCGCAGCTGGCTTTCGGCGATCGGCCCGAGGATCAAGCCGATGACGACGGGCGCAATCGGGAAATCGAACCGCCGCATCAAAAAGCCCATCACGCCGAACGCCGCCAGCATCGACAGCTCGACGACCGACGGCTTTGCCGCGATCGTGCCCATGGTGGCAAACACCAGGATGCCGGCATAGAGCCAGGGCTGCGGGATCGCGAGCAGCCGCACCCACAGCCCGACCAGCGGCAGATTGAGCACCAGCAGCATGCCGTTGGCGATGAACAGGCTCGCGATCAGGCCCCACACCAGATCGGGCCGCTCGGCGAACAGCAGCGGCCCCGGATTGAGGCCGTACTGCTGAAAGCCCGCCAGCATCATCGCTGCGGTCGCCGAGGTCGGAAGCCCGAGCGTCAACAGCGGCACCAACGTGCCGGCGGCGGACGCGTTGTTGGCGGCCTCCGGTCCGGCGACGCCTTCGATCGCGCCCTTGCCGAACTCTTCCGGGTGTTTGGTAAGCCGCCGCTCAGTGGAATAGGACAGGAAGGTCGGGATCTCCGCGCCGCCGGCCGGCAGTGCGCCGATCGGAAAACCGAACAGCGTGCCGCGCAGCCACGGCTTCCACGACCGCCGCCAGTCCTCCTTCGTCATCCACAGCGAGCCGCGCACCGGCTCGAGCTTCTCCGCGGCGTGATGCCGGCGCGAGGCGACATAGAGCGCCTCGCCCACCGCAAACAGACCAACCGCCAGCGTCGTCACCTCGACGCCGTCGAGCAACTCGGGGATGCCGAACGCAAGCCGCGCCTGCCCGGTCAGCTTGTCGATGCCGACGAGCCCGAGCGTCAGGCCGATGAACAGGCTGGTGAGGCCGCGGACCGGCGAGTCGCCGAAGGTTGCCGACACCGTGACGAAGGCGACGCACATCAGCGCGAAGTAATCCTCCGGCCCGAATCGAACAGCGAAATCGACCAGCCATGGCGCGAGAAATGCGAGGCCGATGGTGGCGATGGTGCCGGCCACGAACGAGCCGATCGCCGAGGTTGCCAGCGCCGGGCCGCCGCGGCCGGCCTTGGCCATCTTGTTGCCCTCGAGCGCGGTCGCCATCGACGCGCTCTCGCCCGGCGTGTTGATCAGGATCGCGGTGGTCGAGCCGCCATACATGCCGCCATAGTAGATGCCGGCGAACATGATCAGCGAGCCGCCGGGATCGAGCTTGTAGGTCACCGGCAGCAGCAGCGCGACCGTCAGCGCCGGTCCGATGCCCGGCAGCACGCCGACCGCGGTGCCGAGGAACACGCCGATCAGCGCATAGAGCAGGTTCATCGGCTGCACGGCGACCGCCATGCCATGCGCTAGCGCGGCGAAAGTGTCCATCACAGCAGTCGCTCCAGCGGGCCGGCGGGAAGGCTCAGGGTCAACAATTTGTCGAACGCGAGGTAGACCAGCGTCGTGATGACAAGCGCGATCGCGGTGTCGGCCAGAATGGCGCGCCGGCCGAAGGCGGCCGACGTTGTGACGAACAGCGCAGATGTGGCGAGGATGAAGCCGCCGCCGAAGCCGATGATGGCGATCAGCAGCGCAAGGCCGCCGATGATCAGCCACACCGGTTTCGGGTCCATGCTCTCGCGCGGCGGCAGGTTGCCGCGCAGCGCATCGAAGAGATTGCCGACCGCCAGAATGATAAGGCCGATGGCGATGACAACAGGCATCGCCTCCGGCCCCATTCCGTACATCGTGGTAGCAGGCAGGTTGCTGGCGTCCCACACCAGCACCGCAGCGAGTGCAGCGAGCGCGGCCGCGATCACGACGCCGGCGCGATCGACGCGTCGTGCCGGCTCGCGCGGCAGATTGTCGGAAGCGCTGTCCGGCATCATGACTTCACGAGGCCGACCGACTTCAGCACATCGCTGACACGCACGATTTCCTTCTTCAGGAAATCCGCGAAGGCATCGCCGCCGAGATAGGCGTCATCCCAGCCCTTCTGCTTCAGGATCTCCTTCCAGGCATCGGACTTCACCATCTTCTCGACCGCATCGCTCAGCACCTTGCGCTGCTCCGGCGTGATGCCGGGCGGCGCCACCACGGAACGCCAATTGGCCAGCACGAGGTCGATGCCCTGCTCCTTGAAGGTCGGAATGTCGACGCCGGGCAAACGCTGCGCCGAGGTCACGCCGAGCGCGCGCAGCTTGCCGGCCTTGATCTGACCATCGTACTCGCTGAGGCCGGAAATGCCGGCGGTGACCTTGCCGCCGAGAATGGCGGCAAGGGATTCGCCACCACCGGAGAACGGAATGTAGTTGATCTTCTTGGCGTCGGCCCCGACCGTGCCAGCAAACAGCGCCGCCATCACGTGGTCGACGCCGCCGGCCGAACCGCCGGCAAAGGTCACCTTGGCGATATCGGCCTTCATCGCGGCGGCAAGATCCTGCGCCGTCTTGATCGGCGAGTTGGCCGGCACGACGATGACCTGGATCTCCTCGGTCAGGCGCGCGATCGGCGTCACCTGATCCAGCGTCACCGGCGATTTGTTCATGGCGAGCGCGCCGACCATGACGAAGCCGTTGACCATCATCTGGTTGCCGTCGCCCTTGGCGCCGTTGACGAACTGCGCGATGCCGACGCTGCCGCCGGCGCCGGGAACGTTGGTGACCTGGACGCTGCGCGCGACACCGGCCGCGACCAGCGCCTGCTGCATCGAACGCGCGGTCTGATCCCAACCGCCGCCGGGCGCCGCCGGCGCCATCAGCTTGAGCTCGAGCTGCTGCGCGGGTGCCGGACCGCTCGCCCCAAGCAATAGCGCGACGACCGCGCCGAACAGGCGCATGTGGGACGAGATCATGTGGCTTCCTCCTGAATTTGCCGATGAAGCCCCTGATCGTCGGCTGCATCCGGGCACGTGGTCACAGCGCCAATCGAAGAGCGCCGTTCCGTCAGGGAAGGAATCGCTCGCCGATCACGCGTCTGCGCACCCTTAGCGACCATTCGCCACAGTCTTCGGCAAGCCGGAGGGCGCGGCTACCCTGTGCTGCAAATCGCCGCACCTCACCGGTCGGTTTTCGCTTGCTTTGTTTCGAGCGGCTCGCGGGCAGGCCTCGTCGATGTCGGCACAGCTGACGCCACAACCAACATCACACGGCAACGCGCAATCTGCCTCGCTCTCCTGCTGCGCGTGGCACAAAGTGAACAGCACTTCGGACGGGATTAGACCAAAGGACGATGCGACCGCACGCCCAGCTGAGGTGCCGTTATATTGATCGGCATATGCCGTGATTTAGAAGCATTCGAGTTGAACGATTTGGCGGATGCAATGACCTATTAGACGTGAGCCAGAGTGACATAGTAGAATGAGCTGGCGCGCGGATCGAAGAATTAATCGGCGGATTTTATTCGGCAGATCGGCGGTACCATTGAGTTACACAGCAACTGGACAGGCCAGGTTCCTCGTTCGGCAAGGAAGCACCGGCTGGATGGTCTATGATCGAGAGCGCAAGGGGCCGGCGCTATTGCAGGATCACAGCCTTGCCGAGAAGCTGACGAGGGAGCAGGCCGAACGGCTAAAGCGGGCGTTGACGGACCCCGTCATGACGCCCGCGGCAGCGCGTTCGGCTTTTCAGTCACTGACGCCTGCGGGCAAGCCTCGGCCATGAGGAGGTATAATCATCTCGGATACACAATCGGTCCAAAAACCGAAACAGACCACGAACAAATGACGCCTGTGTTACCTAGTAAGGTATATGAACAGAGTTGGGGCATAGCGAACGCGGCGCGGCAAAACCGCGACGCATCGATGGAGCAAATGGGGCCACGGCGAAATTCGACCTAGGCTACAGAAGCTTAGCCGCCGGCCACCGTCGCGGAACGATCGCAGAACAGCTCCAAAAGCTTCAAATGGCGGATTCGAACGATCCGGCCGAACGTCGAGCCGCTCAACGCAAGCCAGTGGCAAAAGCATAAAACTCGCCAAGGCTGTATCGCAGATCACCGCCCTGACGAGCAACGTGAAAGCTTGGCCCCAGCATATCCCCGCTCCCGCGTCCTTCTTTTGGTTACGCCCGCGATCCCCGCCTCGGCCACGAATGTGTGCGAACGGCGACCGCTTGCGTGGTCGCCGTTCTCCAATGCACTTCGATGACGCGCGAGCAGCTACGACACGATCGAGAAATTCGCCGCCGTCACCGTGGCTGCCGTCGCGCCGTTCAGCCAGACCGCGGTGTCGCCGTCGACCTGGATGACGAAATAGGCGCCGTTCTGGTAGGAGTTCGACAGCACGTCCGCAAACGAACTGAAGCCTGTGCCGTTCAGCTGCACGGTATCGGTGGCAGCGTTGAAGTCCTGAACCACTTCGACGCCCGGCACATCGTTGGAGACGAACGTGTTGTTGCCGCCGCCGCCGAAATAGTAGTTCACGCCGGTGCCGCCATCGAAATAGTCGTTGCCGGCGCCGCCGAGCAGAACGTCGACGCCTTCACCGCCATACATGGTGTCGTCGCCATTGCCGCCGTAGAAATAGTCGTTGCCACCCAAGCCGTACATGACGTCGTTGCCGTCATCGCCGTTCATGACCACCGAGCCCTGGGTGGCGATCATGACGTCGTTGCCGGTTCCGCCGTAGGCGTTGCTGAGGTCGCCGGCGCTCATGTAGATCCAGTCGTCGCCGGCATCGCCTTCGAGCAGATCGGTGCCGTCATTTCCGACCAGCGTATCGCTGCCGTTGCCGCCATACGACGTATCGTTGCCGGTGCCGCCATACATCAAATCGTTGCCGTCACCGCCAAAGATCAGGTCATTGCCGCGGCCGCCATCCAGGATGTCGTTGCCGGCGTAGCCGTACAAGCCCGGCGCTGCGCCGAAGCCGACCGCGTTGATACTGGCACCACTCTCATTGCCGTCGCCGCCGAAAATCGTATCGCTGCCGTTCGAGCCATATAGGGCGTCGCGCCCGGGACCGCCGTCGATGTAATGGGACTGCGTGGTCAGACCGCCCTGGTCCTCAAAGACGTAGTCATCGCCGGCGCCGCCGAACTCGTAGTTCGTGCTGACAGTATTGCCGCCCTCGATCAGATCGTTGCCGTCGCCGCCATAAAAGGTGCCCCAAGCCGAACTGCTCCAGCTCGCATACAACCAATCGTTGCCTCCGCCACCCTCCCAGTTGTCCGAGCCCGAGAGGCTGCTTCCCAGCGTATCGTTGCCTTCGCCACCATACATCGTGGACCAGTTCCTCGAGAGGCCGGCACTTCAATGAGCGGTAGCGTAGTGTCGGCGCGGCAGCGTCATAACGAACCGATCACACATTGCCGGTTCCGAATGCGGCATTACGACGCGAGACAGAGACTGACAGTGACATCGCTCACAGCTAGGACACGGCTGAGATGGCGCGCATCTTCTCGATCATCAAAACAATCTCAGTGCAGTGAATTTTGCGCGTGACAGCAGAGCAGCGGACTGCAGACCCGGCTTTCAGAGTTCGAACACAAATTCATCGGTGAGATGCCGCAACAGAACAACCCGACGGGCAACTCAGCAAAACCTGTCAAGCCTCGCGCGCGAAAATATTTCGCTTTATCAGAAATACAACTCAGTGTATGGTCTGCCCGTCTCACCCGATCGAGGGGCGCTGCGCATCGTCACGGGTGTTGCGGTGAGATGCGGTGGACGCTGATCATGCAAGCGACGAACGCATGCGAGGCGGACGGTGAAGTCGTGTGGTCCTGACGCCCTAGTGGCCGGTGTCTCGTCGCAACACGCGAAGGCGTGATGCGGGGGCGGTGACAAGCAAGCCCAGTCTCGCCGGGGAGAGCACGAAGTAAGCCGTAAAACCATCGCGCAGGGAAAGCCGGATTGCTCCGGTTACACCTGTGGTCCTACCCCCGTGCTTTCTACCTTTGCACGGGACCCATGGGTGCAATCGGCACCCGGCTTTCCCTGCGCCCTCTGTTCAAGGAGAGGGCGGAACGAGAAGCAAAGCTCGGACAAATCATGTCGCGAGAATGCGGAGCTGTGGCCTCACCCACAACTGTCATCGCCCGGCTCGACCGGGCGATCCCGTACGCCGCGGCCTCTCGGCTCAAGCCCCCCTGTCTCTGGAATACTGGATCACCCGCTTTCGCGGGTGATGACACCGAACTAGCTGTTTGACAGTTGAATCAGAAACTCACCCCGTCATTGCGAGGAGCAACGCGGCGAAGCAATCCATCGCATCGCCAAGTTGAAACATGGATTGCTTCGCTTCGCTCGCAATGACGTGGAGACGGTCTGCGAAACCAGGCTGACCTTACAGCCCGGTATACCCGGCCTTCACATGGTCGGTGCTGCCGTCGAGTTGGCGCAGATAGGTCAGTCCGCACACGGTCAGCCGATGCGTATCACGCTCGCCCGCCTCGAACAGAGTCTGCACGTACTCTGTCACCTTCGCCCGCGCTTCGTCGCTCGCAGCGGACGTGCGGTTGAGCAGCAGATCATACGTCTGCATGATCCGATCGATCGCGGCTTCCATTGATGTCTCCGGGTTGACGCTCAGGCGACCACCAGCGTCTCGGCCTCGAACTTCGCGATCGCCTTGTTGGCGAGGCGGAGCCGGTTCAACTCACCGCGCTGGAACAGCTTCACGATGATGCTGAGGAGGCGCTCATTGGTGGCGAAAGTGTCGGGAATGGCACCGGATTTGCGCAGATAGTTCGAGGCGATCGCGTAGGCGTCACCGACGACCTCGACATTCAGCACCTCGATCCCGCGTTCGACCAGCATATCCCTGCCTTTCTGTTGGCCAAGGGATAAGCTTCGGGGAACGCCTTGGTTCCTTGCCGGGCCCGATTTATTTTCGCAGGTGCAGCATGAAAAGCGCATCGGCCGGGCATGACCGATGCGTTGACTGGAGGAAGGCTGCCGGTCTTCTGGGCGGCCGGCTTGGCCATCAGGCGAACAAAGGAAGGATCAGAGGCGATACAGGATCTGGTCGGTCCAGAAGCGCTCGAGGCGATGCAGCGACTTGTTGAGGCTCGCGAACTCCTCGTTCGAGATGCCGCCGACCTGCTCGACCGTCTTGACGTGCTTCTGATAGAGCGCATCGACGATCTTGCGGACTTCCTGGCCCTGCGGGGTCAGACGGATGCGGACCGAGCGGCGATCGACACGCGAGCGCTGATGATCGAGGAAGCCGAGCTCGACGAGCTTCTTCAGATTGTAGGAGACGTTGGAGCCGAGATAGTAGCCGCGGGTGCGCAGCTCGCCGGCGGTCAGCTCCTTATCGCCGATGTTGTAGAGCAGCAGCGCCTGCACCGAATTGATGTCGGCGCGGCCGCGGCGGTCGAATTCGTCCTTGATGACGTCGAGGAGGCGGCGATGCAGCCGCTCCACCAAAGTCAGGGCTTCGAGATAGAGCGGCTGCACCGGAGCTTGACCGGTAGCGCGATCGGCGGCATCCGCCGCCGTTGTCGCAACGGCTTTCATCATGACACTTCCCCTGTTTGTCGTTTTTATCGACTTTATTTCGACGAAACTTGTGTCCCGCCTGATAGGTCCAACGTAAGGGGGCCGTTTGAATATCCGCTTAAATAAGAGAATAAAGAGATCATGAATTTAAGACAGTGAATCGTGGATTAAGCCCATGGATCAAGGGCTTTTCGCAACTTTTCATTGACGGTGGCAGCCCCCTGTTCACGCTTCGTCTGCCTGTCCTGTCACATTCGGAAACAGCTTCGTTCGAATTCGAAACGGTGGCGTAACGCGTATGAGGGAACCCTTTACGGTGACCGATCGGTTACCGGAAAATTCTCTGAAAATTTTATGGGGTCACGTCGCGGGATGTGCACGCGCCGCACGTAAGCGGCCGGCCACGTGTTGCGGCAGGCAGACCAGTTCCGCCGTCGACCAGCGCAAAGCCGGCTAGCGCGTGCGCCAAGATCCGAAAGAAATGGGTCCCGACGGCAGGTCCCGCAGAGACGCTCCCGCGATGGGGTGTCTCGAAAGGGGTACGATCTGTGGCACCCACGTAACAGAACCAATAGCGCTGTCTTCTCGTTGCGCGCACGACAGCCATATATTGGCAGCCGGTATCCGCTATTCGTCGCGCTGTCGCGGCGAGGCAACAGTCGATCCCGCCGTCGCGGCGTGCGGATCTATGGCGGGCGTTCGCGCGCCGCCATCCAGGCGAGCGCGAGATAGGCCGCGAGCATCACGGCCTCGAGCCCGACCACGGTGAGGCTGCCGCCATAGATGCCGGGAAACATCAGCTCGATGACCGCCATCGAGACAACAGTGGTCAGCCAGACCACGGCGCCCCAGGGCGTCGCGAGCCAGAGACCGACGGCCGCGACGAGCTCGATGACAGCGAAATAGATCGTCGCGGTCTGCCAGGCCATCGACTGGTTCTCGAAGGCCTCCTCCTCGCCGCCGACGAAGCCGGTGACCTGAGCCCAGTGATAGAGGCCCTTGGCGACCGAGACGACGGCCATGATGCGCAGGAAGATGACGAGGCGCCGCGTCCACGCATTGTCGTCCGGCTCGATCCGGTCGGATGAGATCGCGCTCACCGAGATGGCGTTGTCCCGCGCCTGATCGCGTGCAGAGGTGTCAGACATCCGAATCGCCGCAGAACGGCTGCCAAATGGGGTTCATGGCGCAGTCTTGGCCCGCCAGCCGCGCAAAATCAATTGCCGTTGCGGCAAATCAAGGGCGCCAAGGATGCAATAGGGGTGCAATAGCGGCGCAATGACGGCGCCCCTGTCAGGTGCTAGAACTGGACTTATATCAGGTCCAGACCAGCCGTCCCCGAGGAGAGAAGACATGGCGATCAAATTCGGGCGCCCGATCGAACTGCGCGATGCGCCGCGGCGCCAGACCGAGGCCCTCGCCTCCCCCTCGCTCGACCTCACGATCCGGATGCGCCGCAACCGCAAGACCGAGTGGGCTCGCCGCCTGGTGCGCGAGAACGTGCTGACCACGAACGATCTGATCTGGCCGATGTTCGTAGTCGACGGCCACAACACCCGCACGCCGGTGGTCTCGATGCCGGGCATCGACCGCCTCACCGTCGACCAGATCGTCCGCGACGCCGAGCGCGCGGCCAAGCTCAATATTCCCTGCATCGCGCTGTTCCCCTTCACCGAGCCGTCGCTGCGCGACGAGCAGGGCTCGGAGGCGCTCAATCCTGACAATCTGGTCTGTCAGGCGGTGCGGGCGATCAAGAAGGAATTTCCCGATATCGGCGTGCTCTGCGACGTCGCGCTCGATCCCTTCACCAGCCATGGCCATGACGGGCTGATCGAAGACGGCAGGATCCTCAACGACGAGACGGTTGCGGTGCTGGTCAAGCAGGCGTTGACCCAGGCCGAGGCCGGCTGCGACGTGATCGCGCCGTCGGACATGATGGATGGCCGCATCGGCGCGATCCGCGAGGCGCTCGACGACAACGGTTTTGGCGACGTGCAGATCATGTCCTATGCGGCGAAATACGCCTCGGCGTTCTACGGCCCGTTCCGCGACGCCATCGGCTCGGCCAAGACGCTGACCGGCGACAAACGCACCTACCAGATGGACAGCGCCAATTCCGACGAGGCGTTGCGCGAGGTCGAGCTCGACATCGCCGAGGGCGCCGACATGGTGATGGTGAAGCCGGGCATGCCCTATCTCGACATCGTCCGCCGCGTGAAGGACAATTTTGCGATGCCGACCTTCGTCTACCAGGTGTCCGGCGAATACGCGATGATCGCGGGCGCCGCCGCCAATGGCTGGATCGACGGCGAGCGCGCGATGATGGAGAGCCTGGTCGGCTTCAAGCGCGCCGGCGCCGACGGCATCCTCACCTATTTCGCACCGCAGGCCGCCGAGAAGATCAAGGCGGAATCGTAAGTGCGCTACACGGGTCCGGCCGGCGCGGTTGGACGTGGACCGCACAGCGGGCGCAGCGCCTCGCGCTCGCCCTGTGACAGCACCGTCAGCGGGTAGATCGGCGCATTTGTCTCGCGCTTGAAGAACGGATGCGGCCAGGTCCTGCCGCGCAGGCGCCAGCCCAACACCTTGCCGATCACGCGCAGGATCAGCGACGGGTTGAAGCCGGTCGATCCCTTCGGGGCTTCGCCGATGGCATATTTGCCGAGGATTGCGCCGGTTGGCTTGCCGAAAACCTCGTCCACGCGCGACGCGCCGCCGTCGAAGGCCTGCACCGCAATTCCGACGAACGGGACGGCAGGTGTCAGCGAGTTGCCCACCGGCGAATTGCAGCAGGTGGTGTGCCATCGGTACAGCCCCTTTGGCGTCAGCCGCAGCCCGGCGATCTTGTCATGTCCCTGCACGAAGCTGAGCGACGCCGGGGCGACCTGGACGATGTCGGTGCCGCCGTGGACATCGAGCAGATCGGCCCGGCCGACCCGATGCATGAACGCCTGGCAATCGTCGCAGTAGCAGACGACGCGATTGACAGCTGTCGGTGCCGCGTTCGTGACCACGCCTCGAACCTCTCCGCAGCGGCAGCGCAACCCGATTTGTGTCCCCATATGTCCCCCGTCGTCGCACAACCTCCAGCCTACACCGGGGCGGGCGCTTCCGGCCGCCGAATCGCCTGATTATTTCGGCTAGTTGATGTTCGCGCGGACTTGGCAGGCGAGCCTCCTGCTCCCATGTCCTGCGCGGGACTTTCATCGGAGGTTGGTCATGTCCTATGGCAACGACAGCGGCACCTGGCGCAACGACGGCGGCGTTCCCCCGCATGCGTTCGATCCGTTGATGCAGCCGGACTTGTTCCGCGGCGTGCTGACGCGACGCGTGTTTGCGTTCCTGATCGACCTCGTCGTGCTGTCGGTGCCGGTGATCCTGGCGGTGATCTTCATCGCGGTGTTCGGCGTCGTCACGCTCGGCCTCGGCTGGGCGCTGTTCTGGCTGGTGTCGCCGGCCTCGATCGTCTGGGCCATCGTCTATTACGGCGCCTCGATCGGCGGGCAGCACTCGGCCACCATCGGCATGCGCATGATGGATCTGGAACTGCGCACCTGGTACGGCGCGCGCGGCTATTTCGTGCTCGGCGCCACCCATGCGGTGCTGTTCTGGGTGACGATCTCGTTCCTGTCGCCGCTGGTGCTGCTGATCGGACTCCTCAACGGCCGCCGCCGGCTGTTGCACGACATCATCCTCGGAACCGTCGTTATCAACAGCTCGGTCCGGACCCAGGTCAGCCCGGCCGCGCGGGCCTATTATTAGGCCCCCCTAAACCAATTGACCGTTAGCCTCCGGAGGGCGATGCTAACTCGGCTGCCTGTATTGTTTGTGGAGCCCGACGATCTGACGTGACCCAGCACTCGCGTGATACCCCCCAGTTCTATCTGACGGCGCCCTCACCGTGCCCGTATCTGCCGGGCCGGCACGAGCGCAAGGTTTTCACGCACCTGGTCGGCGACAAAGCTGGCGATCTCAACGACTTGCTGACCCATGGCGGCTTCCGCCGCAGCCAGTCGATCGCCTACCGCCCGGCCTGCGACGCCTGCCGGGCCTGCGTCTCGGTCCGGGTGGTCGCCAACGAATTCCGCCCCTCCCGCAACTTCCGCAAGGTGCTGGCCCGCAACGCCGACATCATCGGCGAGCAGCGCACCGCGGTGCCGACATCAGAGCAATATTCGGTGTTCCGGGCCTATCTCGACCGCCGCCACCGCAACGGCGGCATGGCCGACATGACGGTGCTCGACTACGCGATGATGGTCGAGGACAGCCATGTCGAGACCCGGATCATCGAGTACCGCAAGCGCAATGCCGACAGCGCCATCACCGGCCGCGGCGACGAGCTGATGGCGGTGGCGTTGACCGACGTGCTCAGCGACGGGCTGTCGATGGTCTATTCGTTCTTCGAGCCGGGGCTTGAGGCCCGCTCGCTCGGTACCTTCATGATCCTCGATCATATCGCCCGCGCCCGCCGCCAGGGCCTGCCCTACGTCTATCTCGGCTACTGGATCGAGGGCTCGAAGAAGATGGACTACAAGGGCCGCTTCCTGCCGCAGCAACGGCTCGCGCCGTCGGGCTGGCTGCGCGTCGACGCCACGGGTGAAGCGCTGGCCGAGCCGCAGGACTAGAGCATTTTCGGTTCTGATTGAATCAGAACCGAAGCTCTAGATTCTTGTTTTGACGCGTTTTCTTCACGCGAACCGGCGTCCACTTCGCTTGAAAACGCTCTGGCGCGTCAGACGCTCTAGGTGCCGAAGAACGTATCGATCAGCAGCTTCACGTTCAGGATCACGATCAGCCCGGCGACGATCCAGGCCGTCACCGCAACCGGCAGCGAAATCGCGAACGTGCCCATCTTGCGCTTGTCGGACACGAAGCGCACCAGCGGGATCACCGCGAACGGCAGCTGCATCGACAGCACGACCTGGCTGAAAACCAAAAGCTGTGCGGTGCCGCTCTCGCCATAGAGCGCAGCGACCACGATGACCGGGACGATCGCGATGCCGCGCGTCACCACCCGCTGCGCCCAGTTGGGCATCCGCAGGTTCAGAAAGCCCTGCATCACGATCTGGCCGGCCAGCGTCGCCGTCACCGTCGAGTTGAGGCCCGACGCGAGCAGCGCCACGGCAAACAGCGTCGAGGCGATGCCGAGTCCGAGCAGCGGCGACAGCAGCTCGAACGCCTGGTCGATTTCGGCGACGTCGGAATGGCCGCTCTTGTGGAAGGTCGCGGCCGCCAGCACGAGGATGGCAGCATTGACGAACAGCGCCAGCATCAGCGCGATGGTTGAGTCGGTGGTCGCCCATTTGATCGCATCGCGCCGCCCCTCCTCGGTGCGCGGATAGGCGCGGGTCTGCACAATCGAGGAGTGCAGATAGAGGTTATGCGGCATCACGGTGGCGCCGATGATGCCGATCGCGATGTAGAGCATCTCCGGATTGGTGACGATCTCGCGCGACGGCATGAAGCCGCCGATCACGCCGGCAATCGGCGGCGCGGCGGCTGCGATCTGGACCACGAAGCAGACCGCGATGACGATCAGCAGCGCGATCACGAAGGCTTCGAGGAAGCGGAAGCCGCGGTTCATCAGGAGCAGCAGCAGGAACGCGTCGAGCGCCGCGAGCAGCGCGCCGCCGATCAGGGGAATGCCGAACAACAACTTCAGCGCGATTGCAGTGCCGATCACTTCGGCGAGGTCGCAGGCGATGATCGCAGCCTCGCAGGCGAGCCAGAGCACGAAATTCACCGGCCGGGAATAGGTGGCGCGGCAGGCCTGGGCGAGATCGCGGTCGGTGGCGATGCCGAGCCTTGCCGCAAGCGCCTGCAGCAGGATCGCCATCAGGTTCGAGAGCAGGATGACCGACAGCAGCGTGTAGCCAAACTTCGATCCGCCGGCGATATCGGTGGCCCAGTTGCCGGGGTCCATGTAGCCGACCGAGACCAGATAGCCGGGTCCGGCGAAGGCCAGCAGCCGCCGCCACCACAGGCCGCCGGTGGGCACAGCGACGGTCGCGTTCACCTCTGGAAGGCTGCGCGTGTGTCCGGCGTCACCCCGCCAGCCTCCTGGCAAGGTGGTGGGAAGGGAAACGGAAGGCATTTCAGGGGTCCGAGCGTCCATGCTGCCAAGATGGCCGAACTCATTCGTTATTGCAACTCATTTGCAACTGCATCTAGGCTCACGAAGGCGCGACCGCCGCCCCGCCTTCCCGGCACCGCAAAAACCCGCCGCATCCAGGCCCAGGGCGGAGGGATCGCCAGCGATGCCGCACCGAAGGGATCGCTCGTCCAGCGGATCGCTTGCGGACAATCACCAGAACGGGCGCGAGCGTCAGGCCGATGCAGCGGTAACCACAGTGCATGTTCGGCGCAGCGGATCGACGCCGATGCCAATTTCGCGCGTGACACCATTCGCATGGCGAGGACGCTGACGCGTTGTCTGAAAACGGGTGGGATCGGACGTCGTCCAACCACACAGTATGGCCAGATCGAATGTCCCAGGGATTCTGCCATGTCCGCCGATACGCCTCGCCTGCCGGCCACCTTCAATCGCCTCGCCTGGTCCAACCTCGCCGCGCAATCGGCCGAGCAGATCGCGCTTGCGGCTGCGCCCATCGTCGCCGTGCTGCTGCTCGGCGTCGGCGAAGGCCAGACCGGCCTGTTGCAGACCGCACTGACGCTGCCCTTCATCCTGTTTGCGATCCCCGCGGGCCTCTTGGCCGACCGCGTGTCACGGCGGTGGGTGATGGCGGGCTCCGAGGCGCTGCGCGCGGCCGCACTTGCCGCGATCCTGCTGCTGTTGTGGCTTGGCCTGATGACGCTGCCGCTGCTCGCTCTGCTCGGCTTCGTCGCGGTCTGCGGCACGGTCGCCTACAGCGTCGCAGCGCCCGCGCTGGTCCCGTCGCTGGTGACTTCACAACAATTGCCGGCCGCTAATGCTCGCATCGAGCTTGCGCGCACCGTCGCCTTTGCCAGCGGCCCCGCGCTCGGCGGCGTGCTGGTCGGCTGGGTCGGCGCTGCGCCCGCATTCGGCTTCGCCGCGGCGCTGTCGGCGATCGCCGTCGTGCTGCTCGCCGGCATCTACGAGCCGGCGCGTCCGCCCGCGCCGCGACGTCATCCACTGCAGGACATCAAGGAAGGCGCGGCCTTCGTGATGCACCACGCTTTGCTGCGGCCGGTGTTCATCACCCAGTTCATCTTCAACACCGCATCGTTCCTGCTGCTCGCCGTGTTCGTGCCCTATGCGGTGCGCCATCTCGGGCTCAGCGCCACCGGCGTCGGCACGACGCTCGCGATGTACGGGGTCGGCATGGTGGTCGGCGCGCTGTTCGCAACCCGCGTGATGAAGCGGCTGGCGTTCGGCACCGTGATCGGGCTCGGCCCGGTCACCGGCTTCGTCGCCGCGGCCGTGATGGCGCTGACGACGTGGTTTCCGACCCCGCTGCTCGCGGGCCTCAGCTTCTTCCTGCTCGGCGTCGGTCCGATCCTGTGGGTGATCTCGACCACCACGCTGCGGCAATCGGTGACGCCGCCCTCGCTGCTCGGCCGCGTCTCGGCGATCAACATCATGAGCTACGGCGCCCGCCCGCTCGGCTCCGCGCTCGGCGCCATCGTCGGCGGGTTCTACGGCGCCGAAGCCTGCCTCTATCTCGCGGCCGCGATCTTCGCCGCCCAGGCGCTGGTGATCCTGATGTCGCCTGCGGTGTCGCTGAGGCGGCAGCCCGACATGGTCGGTGAACCGGCGCGGTGCTAGCTCTACGTTTTCGTCATTGCGAGCGAAGCGAAGCAATCCATTCCTCCTCTTGCGGAGAGATGGATTGCTTCGTCGCTTCGCTCCTCGCAATGACGGGAGGGTTCAGCTCGCCAGATAGCGCTCGTATTTGCCGCCGACGACCTCGTCGGCGGCAACAGCCGGATCCAGCGTGTAGAGATCCTGCGCGTGGCCGATCCCGCGCAGCACGAAGCGGCCGGTGGAGACCAGATAGTTGCGGCCGGCGGCGTCGAGCCCGGTGCGGAAGTCGGTCGAGGTCAGCAATTCCCGATCGACCGAGGCGCACATCGAGGCGATCCGGCTGACCTCGTTGACGGCGGGCCCGACCACCGTGAAATCCAGCCGGTCCTCGCTGCCGATATTGCCGTAGAAGACCTCGCCGACATGGAGCCCGACATAGGCCGACGTGGTCGGTCGCCCCTCGTTCTCGCGGCGATCATTCAGCACCCGCATATTATGACGGAATCTGTGCTCGGCCCGCAGCGCCGCGCGCTTGGCGCCCGTCATGTTCTCGCTGGTGAACATCGCCAGCACGCCGTCGCCGATCAGCTTCAACACCTCGCCGCCGGCATCGTGGATCGCATCGATCGAGGCCTGCGCGTAGTCGTTGAGGAACGGGATGATCTCGTCGGGGCCGATGCGCTCGCTGATCGCGGTCGAGCCGCGCACGTCGGAGTACCACAGCACGGCCTTGATCTTCTCGGTGATGCCGCGCTGCATGCGCCCGCGCAACACCTGCTCCGCCGTCTCGCGGCCGAGATAGACCCGCCCGAGCGTGCGCGCGATCTCGACCTGCGCCGCCGATTTGATCGCGAGCCCGAGCACCGGCACCAGGTCGCGCAGCGCCGCCATGTGGTTGGCATCGAACCCATCCGAACGGCGGGTGGTGTAGTAGGAGTAGAAGCAGTCCATCTCGCCGATCGTGCCGGCCTCGCCGAAGCGATGCACGAACGCGGCGAAATGCTTGTGGCCCTTCTCGGCAAGGTCGCCGATCATCGAAAAATCGTGCGAGCCGGTGAGATCAATCACCATCTCGTCATGTCCGTTTTCGAGCATGTGGTAGAAGGCCGACCGCCGCCAATTCTGGCCGGCCTCGCCGCTGCTGGTCGAGCCGTATTCGAAGATGTCGGCCTCGTTGCTCTCGCCGTCGTTCCAGCGGAAGCCGCGTCCCTCGAAGATCGGATGCAGGGTGTCGATGAAGACGATCGCCCGCGACAGCGGCATGCCCCCAGCCCGGCAGCGCTCGCAGAAGCCGCGCAGCAGGTCGTTTTCCGGCAGGCCGGTCAGACCCCGGCGGACCAACCAATTCATGAGGCGCAAACGGGGCGTCAGTTCCATACTTTGGATTATGCCGGGCAGTTGGTGCGGGAGGAAGGGCTGGTCGTCGCGTGATAGATGCGGACGCCAATGCAGCATTGCAAGGCCGCCAGCCTCACCATTTCGCGCGGAACACCGCCGCTGAAGTCTGAGATTCCCGCTTCCCTTTGCTGCGGCCTTCGCGCACAAGAGCGCATGGACAATGATGCCAGCCCGCCAAATCCGATCCGACGCTTCATGCAATGGGCGATCACCCCGCCGCAATCCTATGGGGTCTATCTTGCCGGCCTCATCCTGATCTTCACCCTGTCATTCTACGCCGGCACGCTGAAACCGAAGCACGTGCCCGGCCCGCCGGCGACCGCGCTATCAGCCCCGCGCAGCTGATCAGGCCGCTTTGGTCTCCGACGTCGCGATCCAGATTCCGGCGAATACCGCGATCAGGCCGACGACCAGATTGACCGTGATCGGCTCCCCGACCATTTGCTTGGCGAGCAGGCCTGCGGCGATCGGATTGACCGTCATGGTGTTGGCAACGCGGGTTGGCGATGCCCGCTCCAGCGCCAGCACCCACAGGATGAAGGCCAGCGCGCCGCCGGCTATGCCAAGATAGAGCCCCGCGATCCATTGCGACGTGCCGAAATCGCGCAGGGTCGCCAGGCTGCCGGTGAACGTCCCCACCGCCACCAGCGCGGCCGCACCCGCACCCATGCCCACGGCGAGGAAGCCGAGCGCGCTCGAGCGGCGGATGAACGGTCGCGACAGCACGTTGTAGAACGCCATGCAGAGCACCGCGGCGGCCATGATCAACTCGCCGCGCCATGCCCCCGGCGGCGCCGCCGACAGCCCGGAGGCCAGCGCGGCCGCCACGCCGAGCACGGCAATCGAGACCCCGGCCGATTTGCGCATCGTCAGCGGCTCGATGCCGAGCAAGGCGCCGACCACCATGGTCGAGAGCGGCAAGGTCGCCAGCGCAAGGCTGGCGCGCGCCGCCGTCGTGTAGGATATCGCAAGATTGTAGAGCACGAAGAACACGCCGAAGAAGGCGACGCCGAGCGCTGCGACCGCAGGCCAATCCTCGCGCCGCGGCCATTTCGCGCCGAGCAGGACCGCGGCGGGGAGCACGCAGAGAAACCCGATTGCCCAGCGCAGGATCGCCAGCGTGATCGGGTCGGCGTTACCAGCCAGATAGCGCGTGATCGCCGCCGCCGTACCGCCGAGGCAGCTCGAGACCAGTGCAATCGCAACGCCGATCCACTCGCCCATCCTGCACCCCATGCGTTTCGCGTTCGCTTGTGGCATCTTGCCGAGCGAGATCATTCCGGCAACTACCTGACAGGTACTCATGTCGCAGCAGCACGATTTTGCAGCCAGCCTGCGCTGGTGGCGGCAGCGCAAGGGCCACTCGCAACTCGAGCTCGCCGGGCGTGCGAATATCTCCCAGCGCCATCTGAGCTTCCTCGAGCTCGGGCGCGCCGCACCGAGCAGGGACATGGTGATCCGGCTCGCTGCCGCGCTCGACGTGCCGTTGCGCCAGCAGAACGCGCTCTTGGTCGCGGCCGGCTTCGCGCCGGTATGGCGGCAGACCGACCTTGCCGCGCCGGAGCTCGCCCAGATCCGTCGCGCGCTGGATTTTATACTCGCGCAGCAGGAGCCGTTCCCGGCGGTCGTGGTCGACCGGCACTGGAATCTGCTGCTCGCCAATGCTGGCGCCGGGCGGCTGGTGGAATTCCTGGTCGGACCATTGGCTCCCGGCACGCCGGTCAATCTCGCCGACGCGCTGGTCGCGCCCGACGTGCTGCGCCCCTATCTCACCAACTGGGCCGAGGTGGCCGGCTATTTCGTCCGCAGCGTCGAGGCCGATGCCGCCGCCGACGGCACCACCGCGACGGCGGAATTGCTCAAGCGCCTGGTGTCCCATGACGGTGTCGAAGCCGCGTTGGCCGCACCGCCTGCGGGGCCGGCGTCCGGACCGGTGCTGCCGATGCTGTTCCGCAAGAGCGACGTCCGCCTGCAGCTGTTCACCACGATCGCGACGCTCGGAACGCCCCAGGACGTCACGCTGCAGGAGCTGCGCATCGAAAGCTTCTTTCCGATGGACGAGGCGACGGCGGCGCTGTTCCGGAATTGGTCGAAAGCGAGCGGCGCCAAAGCGGCTCAATCATAGAAGTCCGGCGACATTTTCAGTCCGTCGCGCTGCGCTTTGTCGTGGTTGATCCAGAGCTGCGCCTTTTCCTTGGTCAGCGTGTCGGCGATCTTCTGCATCGAGGCCAGCGTCTGGTCCTTGCTGGCGTTCAGGCTCGGCACGCGCCGATTGTCCCAATTATCCTTGAAGTGAACGGCATCGCCGGTGAGCACCACCGCGCCGGCCTTCGGCAGCTTCACCAGCAGCGATTGGTGACCGGGCGTGTGGCCCGGTGTCGACAGGATGGTGACGCTGCCGTCGCCGAACACGTCGCGATCGCCCTCGAGCTTCGTGGCGGGATGCTCAGGCTTGAAACGCGGCGCGTTGTTGGTGCCAGGCCACTCATATTCTGCCTTCTGCACATACAGCATCGCGGCCGGGAACAGCTCGACATTGCCGATGTGATCCGGATGGGTGTGCGAGACGGCGATTGCCTTGATGTCCGACGGCTTGACCCCGAGCTGGTCGAGCTGCGCGGCAAGCGTCTTCGGCCGCCGCCAGGTGACCGCCTTGGGATCGGCAGGCGCCAGGCCGTTCGGCATCTCCGCCACCGCGTCGGGAATGCCGGTGTCCCACAAAAACCAGCCCTGCGCGTGTTTGATCAGATAGCAATTGTCGACGAAGTCCATCGACTTGCCTTCATTCACGCCGGGCGACCAGCGTGAAATGTCACCCGCGACGCCCTCGCCGCAGTTGAGGATGTACAGCCTCTCGACACCGGAATTCGCAGGCTGAGCATATGCCTGCGGCAACGCGGCCACGACCCAGAACAATATTGCAAGACCGATTGCCTTCATCATGTTGCCTTCCCTGGTCGAGCCGATCGCTTCAATGCGCGTGGTCGTGGTCCGCACAGGTCTCGACCTCGACTGTGACGTGGCTGAGGCCGGACAGGCCGCCGAGCCGGCGCTTGTAGGTCGCAGGCGGCAGCGGGTGATCCGAGACTACCGAGATCACGGCGGCGCGGTGGCCGGGGCCGACCTGCCACAAATGCAAATCGGTGACGCGGTCTCCTTTGGTTTCGATGCGTTCGCGGATGGTGGTCTCCAGATGCGTGTCGGCGCTGACATCGAGCAGCACGGCGCCGGCCGCGCGAATCAGGCCGTAGGCCCAGCTCGCGATCACGATGCTGCCGATGATGCCGACCAGCGGGTCGGCCCAGACCCAGTTCGCAACCATCGCGACCAGCAGCGCGCCGATCGCCAGGATCGAGGTCGCGGCGTCGGCCAGGACATGGACGTAGGCGGCGCGCAGGTTGTTGTCATGGTGATGGTGGTGGTCATCGTCATGGTGATGATCGTGGCCATGGCCGTGATGATGGTGACGATCATGGTCATCACGCAGCAGCCAGGCGCTGGTGAGGTTGACGGCGAGACCGAGCGCCGCGACCATGATCGCCTCGCTGTAAGCGATCGGCACCGGGTGCAGCAGCCGGTCGATGCTCTCCCACGCAACCTGGATCGCGATCATGGCCAGGATGATCGCGCTGGAGAACGCGGCGAGATCGCCGAACTTGCCGGTCCCGAACGAGAAGCGTGCATTGCCGGCCTGGCGCCGCGCCAGCAGATAGGCGAGCCCTGCGATGCCGAGCGCGGCCGCATGCGTCGCCATGTGCCAGCCGTCGGCGAGCAGCGCCATCGACCCGGACAGCCAACCTGCGACGATCTCGCCGACCATCATCACGGCCGTGAGCGCCACCACGATCCAGGTCCGGCGCTCGTTCTGGGAATGCCCGGCACCGAGGAAGACGTGCTCGTGGGTCCACTGATTGATCGAATGCGAGTGCATGGCAAGTCTCCGATAAACTGCGCGATCGCGATGCGATCGGCGCCGGTGCTAAAGCGCGATGAGATGAGGTTGAATCATTGTCGCGCCTTAGCTTCTTGTCTGAGCATGATCTTTCCGGAAAACCGCTTCGCACTTTTCCGGATCATGCTCTAGACCATTTCCGCCGGCGCCAGCCGACAGGTCTCGCTGCTGATTTCGACCTGCAGCGTAGCATGGTGAATGCTGAACCGCTCCGACAGCTTTGCACAGACCTGATGCAGGAACGCATCGTCATGTCCGCCGGGGCGCACCAGGTGTGCGGTCAACGCGGTTTCGCTCGTGCTCATCGCCCAGATGTGCAGGTCGTGCACCTCGGTGACGCCCTCGAGCGCGGCCAGATAATCCCTCACTTCCTTGAGATCGATGCCCCTTGGTACCGCATCAAGCGCGAGGTTGACGCTGTCGCGGGCGAGTTCCCAGCCGCTCAGCAGTACGACCACGGCGATGACTAGGCTGATCGCGGGATCGAGCCATTGCCAGCCGGTCGCCATGATGAGCAGCGCGGCGACGACGACGCCGAGCGAGACGCCGGCATCGGCCGCCATGTGCAGATAGGCGCCGCGCACATTGAGGTCGCTGTCGCGGCCGCGCATGAACAGCAGCGCGGTGCCGCCATTGATCAGGATGCCGAGCGCCGCGACCCAGACCACGGTCCAGCTTGCCACCTCGGCAGGCTCGCGGAAGCGGTTGATCGCCTCGACCGCAATGCCGCCAACCGCGATCAGGAGCAGCCCGGCGTTGAACAGCGCCGCCAGGATCGAAGCGCGGCGGTAGCCATAGGTATGGGTATCGGTCGGGCGCTTGCCGGCGAGCCACGCCCCGCCCCAAGCCAGCAGCAGCGCGATGACGTCGGAGAGATTGTGAACGGCGTCGGAGACCAGCGCCAGCGAGTTGGCGGAATAGCCGAAGATCAGCTCCGCGACGACGAAAGCGGCGTTGAGCGACGCGCCGATTGCGAAGGCCGTGCCAAAACTGTCGGGCGCATGGCTGTGCCCGGCATGGGAATGCTCGTGAGAATGACCGCTGTGGTCATGGTCGTGGTCGTGATTGTGCGCCATGGCAACCGTCGCCCGCTATCGTCGGCGACGGTTATAGCGCGGCAAAATGTGGATACTATCACACCGCGCTCGCCGAAGACCGTAGGGCGGACCAGCCGAAGGCGTAATCCGCCGCGACAAGAATGGCGGGTTACGGCTTGCGCCTAAGCGCCCTACGCAACTACTCCACGCCGCGATTGAACTTGTTCGACTTCGGCAGGCCATGGGCGAGCCGGCCGGCGTCGGCGCGGTTGCCGCGCCAGTCGGCCAGTTCCTTCAGGGTCATGCTGTGCTCGCGGCCGGCGGAATCCTTCCAGGTCAGGCCGGTCTTGGAATCGAACACCGCGACATCGGACAGCGAGGCACTGGTGTATTTCTGCAGGCGCATGCCGCGGCCGCGCGCCATCTCCGACACCTGGTCGAGACCGAACAGCACCATCTTGTGGTTGGTGCCGATCACCGCGACGGTGTCGCCGGTTACGGTCGTGATCGCACAAGCCTCGTTCGGCGCATCGACGATGAGCACCTGCTTGCCCTTGCGGGTATTGCCGACGCAGTCCTCTTCCTTGACGACAAAGCCCTGCCCCTCGCTGCTCGCGATCAGGAACTTGCGCTCGCCCTTGTTGACGAACAGCGAGATGATCGCGGCGTCCTGCTCGAGGTCGATGAACATGCGGATCGGCTCGCCATGGCCGCGGCCGCCCGGCAGCTTGGCGACGTCGAGCGAGTAGAACTTGCCGTTGGTGGCGAACAGCAGCAGCTTCGAGGTGGTCTCGGCAAAGAACGAGTGCTCGAGCTTGTCGTCGGTCTTGAAGGCGAGCCCCGAGAGATCCTCGACGTGCCCCTTCAGCGTCCGCACCCAGCCCTTCTCGGAAATCACGACGGTGCACGGCTCGCGCTCGACCAGGGCCTCCTCGATCGCGGCGAGATCATGCTCGGGCGCATCGGCGAAGGTGGTGCGGCGCTTGCCGAGCGGCGTCTTCGGCCCAAAGATGTCGCGGACCTTGCGCACCTGGTCGCTGACCTTGGTCCATTGCTCGCTCTCGGAACCGAGCAAGCCCTCGAGGCCCTTCAGCTCCTTGCGCAGATCCTTGTCCTCGGTGCGGATCTCCATCTCCTCCAAGCGGCGCAAATTGCGCAGGCGCATGTTGAGGATGGCGTCGGCCTGGACGTCGGAGAGCTTGAAGGTCTTCATCAAGACCGGCTTGGGCTCGTCCTCGGTGCGGATGATCTTGATCACCTTGTCGAGGTTCAGAAAGGCGATCAGCTGTCCGCCCAGGATTTCGAGCCGGTGCTCGATCTGGGTCTTGCGGAAGTTGGAACGGCGGATCAGCACGTCACGCAGATGGTCGAGCCATTCGCGCAGGCACTCGGCAAGGCCGACCACCTTCGGAATGCGGCCCTTGATCAGCACGTTGAGGTTCAGCGAGATCTTGCTTTCCAGCTCGGTCAGCCGGAACAGCGACTCCATCATCAGCGCCGGATCGACGGTGCGCGACTTCGGTTCGATGACGAAGCGGACATCCTCCGCGGATTCGTCGCGCACGTCGCCGACCAGCGGCAGCTTCTTCTGGTCGAGGAGCTCCGAGATCTTCTCGTGCATGCGCGACTTCTGCACCAGCCACGGGATTTCGGTGACGACGACCACCCAGGCGCCGCGGGCGCCCTCCTCCACCGACCAGCGGGCGCGGGTCCGGAACGAGCCGCGGCCGGTGGTATAGGCCTCGATGATCGATTCCTTGGAATCGACGACGATGCCGCCGGTCGGGAAGTCTGGGCCCTTGACCCATTTCAGCAGCGCCTTCGACTTGGCGTCGGGCTTCTCGATCAGATGCAGCGCGGCGTCGCAGAGTTCGGCGGCGTTGTGCGGCGGGATCGAGGTCGCCATGCCGACCGCGATGCCCTGCGCGCCGTTGGCGAGCAGGTTCGGGAAACCGCCCGGCAGCACCACGGGCTCTTTCGACTGGCCGTCGTAATTGGCGCGGAATTCGACGCCGTCCTCGTCGATGCCGTCGAGCAGCAGCCGCGCGACCTCGGTCATGCGCGCTTCGGTGTAGCGGTAGGCGGCCGGATTATCGCCGTCGATATTGCCGAAATTGCCCTGGCCGTCGACCAGCGGGTAGCGCGAGGAGAAATCCTGCGCCAGACGCACCATGGCGTCATAGATCGCCTGGTCGCCATGCGGATGGAACGAGCCCATCACGTCGCCGACGATCTTGGCCGACTTCTTGAACGCCGCGCGCGGGTCGAGCCCGAGCAGGTCCATGCCGTAGAGGATGCGCCGGTGCACCGGCTTCAGCCCGTCGCGGGCGTCCGGCAGCGCGCGGTGCATGATGGTCGAGAGCGCATAGGCGAGATAGCGCTCCTCGAGCGCATCGCGTAGCGGCACCTCGTGAATCTCGGCTGGCTCTTCCGGCGGTATCTGTCGTTTTCCCATGGGGAGGCGTTAAACCTTGGCGATGAATCGGGCAAGCCGCGAATCACCGGGAATTTAGGTTGCGAATCGGGCTTAAGGAACCGCGGTCCGGCTCCGCCGCCGGGTCACGGCGTTGATAAATCCGTCGCGGGCGTCGGAATGGCCCTGGCCGCGCGGCTCCAGCACGTGGCGGAGCAGGAACAGGCCGGTGACCTGGAAACCGTCGAGCAGGTCCTGATCCGACCAGCTGTTGGCGCCGGCTTCGCCTTCGCGCAGGAATGCCGGCAGCGGCAACAGCCGGTCGCGCCACGGCTCGCCGGCCGTGCGGGACACGGCGCCGCCGGATTTCGGCGACACGTAGACCAGGTCGGTGGTCTCCCCGGTGGCCGCGCAGTTGTCCAAATCGAGCCCGAAGCCGAGCTCGGTCAGCATCGCGAGCTCAAACCGGATCAGGTGCACAGCGGCAACGCCGGCGTCATCGAAATCGTCGAGCGTCCCCTGCAGCATCTCGTAGATGTCTTCATGCGGATCGCGCTCCGGCAACAGCCGCGCCAGCGCCGCCAGATGCGTGACGCCATAGACGGCGTGCGACGAGGCCAGCAGCGTCGCCGCCCGCAGCCGGGTGCCCTCCAGCGCATACATCCCGAGATGCTCGTCGAGCCGCGCCCGCCACACCGCGGTGACGCTGTTGCCGGGCTGCAGCAGCGGCCGCATCCGCGAGCTGGCGCCGCCGCGCACCAGGCCGAGATGGCGGCCGTGCTCGCGCGTCAACAGCTCGACGATGGCGGAGGATTCGCCATGCCGCCGCACGCCCAGCACGATGCCTTCGTCGGTCCATTCCATGGTTGCAAAAGTATCATGTGGAGCGGATCAGCGCAGCGTAATCCGCCGATATCGCCAGGAAGTTACACGGCGGGTTACGCTTCGCTAACCCGCCCTGCGCAGGCTTACGCGTTGAACCAGCCCTGCGCGTCGCCGGTGAAGGAATAATACAGCCCGGCCGTGGTCAGGATGCAGGACACCACCTCGATGGCGCTGTCGAGCTCCAAGCCCCTTTCGCCCATCACCTGCACCAGCGAGATCACCGACAGCACCAGCATGGCAGCCAGCGCCCAGCGCGGCCAGTTCTTGCGGTGCCGCGCGGCGAGCCGGACGAAATACACCAGGAGCAGGATCATGCAGCCGGCCGTCAGCGTCTCGCCCGTGATCATCTGCTCGGTCCTCACGACACTCGGCGTTCGGTCCTGGAACGCCACCGACAGCGCGTCGAGCGTCAGCGACAGATAGAGCAGCACCTCAAACCACAGCACGTTTCTGGGCACATTCATCGCTCTGGGCACGCTCATTGCTCTGGGCACGTTCAAACGCCGATCTATTCCTTGGGGAATTCCAGTCCCATTTCCCGGTAGCGGTCGGGATCGTCGCCCCAGTTCTCGCGCACCTTGACGAACAGGAACAGATGCACCGGCACGCCCATGATCTCGGCGAGCTCGGCGCGCGCCTGCGCGCCGATCGACTTGATGGTGGCGCCGCCCTTGCCGAGCACGATCTTGCGTTGGCTCTCGCGCTCGACATAGATCGTCTGCTCGATGCGGATCGACTTGTCCTTGCGGTCGGTCCAGCTGTCGGTCTCGACCGTCGACTGGTACGGCAATTCCTGATGCAGATGGCTGTAGATCTTCTCGCGCGTGATCTCGGCGGCCAGATGCCGCATCGGCGCGTCCGACATCTGGTCTTCGGGGTAGTGGAACGGCCCCTCGGGCACCATCTGCGCCAGCGTCCGCCGCAGATCGTCGACGCCATCCCCCGACAACGCCGAGATCATGAATGTGTGCTCGAAGCGCATGCGTTCGTTGGCGGCCTGCGCCATCGCGAGCAATTTTTCCCGCTGAACGAGGTCGACCTTGTTCAGCACCAGGATCTTGGGATGCGCGACGGATTCGAGCTTAGCCAGAATCGCCTGCGCCTCCTCGTCGATCCCAGCCTTGGCATCGAGCAGCACGCAGACGAGATCGGCGTCGTGGGCGCCACTCCAGGCGGTCGACACCATGGCGCGGTCGAGCCGGCGCCGCGGCGCGAAGATGCCGGGCGTATCGACCAGGATGATCTGCGCATTGCCCTCGATCACGATGCCGCGGATCAGCGCGCGCGTGGTCTGCACCTTGCGCGAGACGATGGTGACCTTGGAGCCGACCAGCGCATTGACCAGCGTCGACTTGCCGACATTGGGCGCACCGATCAGCGCGACGAAGCCGCAGCGCGTCGCGTCCGCCTGCCCCTTGGCTTCGTCAGTCATTGGTGCCGACGCCTTCACGCTCGATCATCGCGGATGCTGCTGCTTTCTCGGCCGCGCGCTTGTTGCCGCCGAGCCCCTCGGCGGAGGCCAGTCCCGGCAGGTCGACCGCAACGCGGAATTGCGGATCGTGGTGCGGGCCGGTGCGTTCGACCTCGCGATAGACCGGCGTCGGCAGTCCCTTGCCCTGCGCCCATTCCTGCAGCACGGTCTTGGGATCGCGCAGCGGCCGGCGCAGCTTGTGCATCCGCTCGGTCCAGTTGCGCTCGACGAACTGGCGCGCCGCCTCGTAGCCGCCGTCGAGAAAGATCGCGCCGATCACCGCTTCGCAGATGTCGCCGAGCACGGATTTGCGCAGCCGCGCGCCTTCGACCGCCTTCACCATGCCGAGCTTGATGTCCTCGAGCAGTCCGAGCGACTTGGCGACGTCGGCGCAGCTCTCCTTGCGCACGAGGTCGGCGAGCCGCTTCGACAATTCGCCCTCGTCGGCCTTGGGGAACGCCCGGAACAGCATGTCCGAGACGATCAGGCCGAGCACGTGGTCGCCGAGAAATTCCAGCCGCTGGTAGCTGTCAGCGCGGTTGCGGGTGGCGGGCTTCAGCGCGGAGACGTGGGTGAACGCGGTCGTCAGAAGCGCCGGATCCGAGAAATTGTAACCGATGCGCGCCTCGGTGCCGGCGATCGCGGCCTTCTCTTCGGCCGCCTTGACGGCCTTGCTGCGCCGCTTCTTCGGCGCAGCCGTGCCCTCGGCGGCAGGCGTCGGGCTCGGCTCGCCGGCGGGCGCTTGATCGTTGATGGCTGCGGTGTCGTCGTTCATCGCACGATGGAGAATAGGCGGTTCCACCGCACCGCGAACGGCCAGCGCCAGATCATCCAGGCCTGCTCGCCCTCGGCGATCGAGAAGAAGATCATCTGGGCCCGCCCGATGATGTTCTCGAACGGCACGTAGCCGACCTGCGACAGGAAGCGGCTGTCGGTGGAATTGTCGCGGTTGTCGCCCATCATGAAGAAATGGCCGGGCGGAACGGTGTAGACGATGGTATTGTCCATGTAGCTGTTGTCGGTGCAGTCCAGCGCCTCATAGCTGACGCCGTTCGGCAGGGTTTCCTTCCAGCGCTTGACGCGGGCGGTTGCATCCGCCGAGCCGCAAGGGTCCTCGCCGATGAAGTCGCTCAGCCGTTCCCGCTTGATCGGCTCATCATTGATGTAGAGCAGCCCGTTCCTGACCTCGATCCGGTCGCCCGGCAGTCCGATGACGCGCTTGATGTAGTCGGTGGAGTCGTCGCGCGGCAGGCGAAACACCACGATGTCGCCGCGGTTCGGCTCCGAGCCGAAGATGCGCCCCGAGAAGATGTTCGGCGAGAACGGGATCGAATAATGGCTATAGCCGTAGGAATATTTCGAGACGAACAGGTAGTCGCCGACCAACAGCGTCGCCTTCATCGAGCCCGACGGGATGTTGAACGGCTGGAACAGGAAAGTGCGGATGACGAGCGCGATCAGAAGGGCATGGATGACGACGCGGATGGTCTCGCCAAAGCCGCTCTCAGATTTGGTTCCGGTGGTCGCGCTCATTGCTTTCCCAATTCCCGCGGGCCCAGATGCCCGCGCGGTGGCAGAACGTTCTCTCCACGCGAAGCGCTCGATCCCCGCGTGAGGAAAATGGCCTTGATTCTGATCTTGAGGGCAAATCCCGACCTAAACCCGAAATTCGCGTCTCGCTCGATATACCCAGCGGCGTTTTAGACGGTTGTTCGCAAGGGCGCAATCAATCGCCGCCTCAAAACTTCGCAATTCATTGAAATGTCAATGATTTTTTAGTTTGCTAAAGTTTTCCGGCCGATTCCGGCGCCCTGCGCTCATCTGGCCGGAGCAACCGCCGAAATTATGACGAAGGCCTGAGCCAGCGGCCAATCGTCCGTGATCGAAAGGTCGATCTGCGCTTGCATGCCCTCCGGCGTCAGTTCCTGGAGCCGGGCCAGCGCCCCACCGGTCAGCCGCATCGAGGGCCGCCCTCCCGGCAGGTTGACCACCCCCATGTCCTTCCACCACACCCCGCGCCGGATACCGGTGCCGAGCGCCTTGGAGCAGGCCTCCTTCGCGGCGAAGCGCTTGGCGTAGGTCGCCACCACCATCTTCTCATTGTTGGCCCGGCGCATCGCCTTGGCGCGCTCGGCATCGGTGAAGATGCGATCGAGGAATCGCTCGCCATGGCGCTCGATCACCTTCGCGACCCGCGTGATATCGATCAGGTCGGAGCCGATACCGATGATCATGCGCCGACTGCGCCTTGCGCCCTGGCGCGGCCACGATCCATCGCCGCGCGCATCTCACGCACTGTGCCTGCGATGCCGACGAACAGCGCCTCGCCCATCATGAAGTAGCCGATGTTCAGCTCGCGGATTTCGGGCAGCGCGGAGATGATCTCGGCGGTGTCATAGTCGAGCCCGTGGCCGGCGTGGACCTCGAGCCCGGCCGCCTGCGCGAGCTTGGCGCCATCGATGATGCGCTTCCATTCGGCCGCCGCCTTGTCGGTGTGACCGTCGACCGCGGCGTCGCACCAGCCGCCGGTGTGGATCTCGATCACCGGCGCCTTCAGCTTCGCGGCCATCTCGATCTGCCTGGGATCGGCGGCAATGAACAGCGAGACCCGGATGCCGGCATCATTGAGCCGCGCAATGAAGGGCGCCAGCGCATTGTGCTGGCCGACCACGTCCAGGCCGCCTTCGGTGGTGAGTTCCTGACGTCGCTCCGGCACCAGGCAGACGGCGTGGGGCCTGGTGGCGAGCGAAATCCGCAGCATGTCGTCGGTCGCCGCCATCTCGAAATTCAAAGGCTTGGAGATCTCGGCCTTGAGCCGCGCCATGTCCTCGTCGCGGATGTGGCGGCGATCCTCGCGCAAATGCGCGGTGATGCCGTCGGCGCCGGCTTCGATCGCGGCCAGCGCCAGCCGCACCGGATCGGGCCGCGCCCCGCCGCGCGCATTGCGCAGGGTCGCGACGTGATCGACATTGATACCGAGGCGCAGCGGAGGAGCATTTGACATTTTCTTGGACCTGCAAATCTAACTCGTCATGCGCGGGCATAGCGGCCCGAAGGACGGCGTCGCTTCCGCTCGCCTATGTCCCGCGCATCCATCTTCAACCATTGACGCGCTCGACCTTTGCGACGACGGCCTTGGCGCGCAGTTGCGCGATGATAGCGAGGAGATGCTTGAGGTCATAGACCTCAAGATCGATGGTCAGCTCCGTGAAATCCGGCGACTGGCGCGACATGTGGATGTTGTCGATATTGCCGTCGTGCTCGGCGATCACGGTGGCGATCTGGGCGAGGCTGCCGGGCTCGTTCACATTGTGGACCAGGATACGCGCCGGGAAACGCTGCGGCATGGTCTCGTCGATGTCCCAGCGCACGTCGAGCCAGCGCTCCGGCTCCTCCTCGAAATCCTTCAGCGCCGGCGACTGGATCGGATAGATCGTGATCCCCTCGCCCGGCGTCACGATGCCGACGATCCGGTCGCCCGGCACGGCGCCGCCGTTCGGCGCGAATTTCACCGGCAGGTCGGAATTGATGCCGCGCACCGGGATCACCGAGGTGGCGCGCGCCGGATGCGGCGGGGTCTGCGTCTTCAGCTTGGCGGCGAGCCCCTTCTTGGCGCCATAGCGCACCAGGCGCTCTTCCTTGTAGTCGGGATACATCGCGCGCGCGACATCGGAAGCCTTGATCTCGCCGCGCCCGACCGAGGCCATCACGTCCTCGATCGAGGAACGCGCGAGCCGCGGCAATGCGCCCTTCAGCTTGTCGTCGGCATATTCGATCTTGGCGCGGGCAAACAGGCGGTCGACGATGCGGCGGCCGAGGCCGGCATACTGGTCGCGCACGGCATCACGGGTGGCACGCCGGATCGCGGCCCGCGCCTTGCCGGTGCGGGCGAGCGCTTCCCAGGCCGATGGCGGCGCAGACTGCGCCTTCGAGGTCAGCACCTCGACCTCGTCACCATTCTGCAACTCGGAGGACAACGGCGCGAACTTGCCATTGATCTTGCAGCCGACCGCGCTGTTGCCGACACCGGTGTGCACGGCATAGGCGAAATCGATCACATTGGCGTTGCGCGGCAGCGCGATCAGCTTGCCCTTCGGCGTGAAGCAGAACACCTGGTCGTGGAACAGCTCGAGCTTGGTGTGCTCCAGAAACTCTTCCGGATTGGCGCTTTCCGAAAGGATGCCGATGGTGTGGCGCAGCCAGGCGAAGGCGTTGGACTCGTGCTTCATCCGCTCGTGCGGCGAGCCCGCCCCTTCCTTGTAGAAGGCGTGCGCGGCGATGCCGAACTCGGCGATCTGGTTCATCTCCTCGGTGCGGATCTGCAGCTCGACGCGCTGCTTGCCCGGACCGATCACGGTGGTGTGGATCGAGCGGTAGTCGTTCTGCTTCGGCGTCGAGATGTAGTCCTTGAAGCGGCCCGGCACCACCGGCCAGGTGGTGTGGACGATACCGAGCGCGCGGTAGCAGGCGCCGACATCATCGAGGATGACGCGGAAGCCGTAGATGTCGGAGAGCTGCTCGAAGCCGACCGACTTGCGCTCCATCTTGGTCCAGATCGAAAACGGCTGCTTGCGGCGACCGAACACCCGCGCGGTGATGCCGTTCTTCTGCAGGTTCTTGGAGAGCTGGCTTTCGATCTCGCCGATTAAATTGCGGTTGCGCTCGGCCAGCGCATCGAGCCGCTGCTTGACCACGGCATAGGCCTCGGGATCGAGCACGAAGAAGGACAGGTCCTCGAGCTCCTCGCGCATCTCCTGCATACCCATGCGGCCGGCGAGCGGCGCATAGATGTCCAGCGTCTCGTCGGCGATGCGGCGGCGCGAGGCCGGCGGCACGAATTCCAGCGTGCGCATGTTGTGCAGGCGGTCGGCGAGCTTGATCAGCAACACGCGGACGTCGTCGGCAATCGCCAGCAACAGCTTGCGCAGATTCTCGGCCTGCTTGGCCTCGCGCGACACCAGCTCCAGCCGCTTCAGCTTGGTCAGGCCTTCGACCAGCGCCCCGATCTCGTGGCCGAAGACATGATCGATCTCGGCGCGCGTCGCCTCGGTGTCCTCGATCGTGTCGTGCAGCAGGGCCGCGACGATCGTGGCATCGTCGAGCTTGAGGTTGGTGAGGATCGCGGCGACCTCGAGCGGATGCGAGAAATAGGGATCACCGGAGGCACGGGTCTGCGTGCCGTGCGCCTTCATGGCGTAGACATAGGCGCGGTTGAGCAGATCCTCGTTGGTATCGGGGTTATAGGAGCGGACGCGCTCGACAAGGTCATATTGTCGCATCATGCGCGTCCGCGGCTTGGCCGGCCGCTCCGCCGCGGACGACGCCGGCGCCACCGCGACCGTTTCGGTTGCAGCCTTCATCTGGATGGAACTGCGGCGTCGATACGCCATGAACGCGATGCCTCTCCCGCGGGACCGGAACGTCCCACCTTGCTCAATCTAGTGCGCTTTCGAATGAAGCAGCACCCTGCGCGGGCCTTGGAACCGTTCAATTTCCCGCGCCTGCATAGGACGCACCGTAACAGCGAAATTGTCAACAAAAGCAAAGGCCCGGAGCAATGTCCGGGCCTTTTTCAAATCAATCCGAAACGAGGAGCTTATTCGTCTTCCTCGGGCTGCTCCTCCGGGGGCGCCAGGCCTTCGAGGCCCTTCAGCAGCTCTTCCTCGGTCATCCGTTCGACTGCGACCTCGGTGTCGTCGGCATCAACGCTGGCACCGGCGGAACCGATCAGCGGCACGGTGTCGGGCTCGGGCTCGTCGACCTCGACGAACTTCTGGAGCGAGTGCACGAGTTCCTCTTTCAGGTCTTCCGGCGAGATCGTCGAATCGGCGATCTCTCGCAGCGAGACCACCGGATTCTTGTCGTTGTCGCGATCAACCGTGAGTTGCGAGCCCGACGAGATCATCCGGGCGCGATGCGCAGCCAACAGGACGAGGTCGAAACGATTGTCGACCTTATCAATGCAATCTTCGACGGTGACGCGAGCCATCTCGAGGCGCTCCGTGGTAAAAGGAACCGAACATGTTGGTTATGAGGGTTAGTTATAGGGCTAGCCCCGGTTTCGCAAGGTAAAATTTGTGATTTGCCTTCCCAACAGGCTCTGATAACCCGATCTGCCGGGGCCAGAAGGGCCGGAGCGTCTGACGACATGGCTAGGTTGCTGTCCCAGACAAGTAAATCTCTTCATTGCAATGTCAAAGGTCTAGGCTTTTTGCCCTCGCCTCACCATAATTGCGGTGGTGACTGTCGTGGGGAAAGATTCACAGAACTTTAGGCAGCAACGCAGGAAATTGCGCGCGGTCGTTCGCCGCTGCGCTAAAAACACTAACAACCACGCGAGAACACTTTGATGTCGTCACCTGTTTCCAACAAGATCGCGCTCTTCATCGACGGAGCCAATCTGTACGCAACCGCAAAGACGCTGGGCTTCGACATCGACTACAAGCGCCTCCTCAAGGAATTCCAGAGTCGAGGCACGCTGTTGCGGGCGTTCTACTACACGGCGATCATTGAAGATCAGGAGTACTCGTCGATCCGTCCGCTGATCGACTGGCTCGACTACAACGGCTACACCGTCGTCACCAAGGCCACCAAGGAATTCATCGACGCCAGCGGCCGCCGCAAGGTGAAGGGCAATATGGACATCGAGCTCGCGGTCGATGCCATGGAACTTGCCGAACACATCGACCAGATGATCCTGTTTTCCGGCGATGGCGACTTCCGTTCCCTGGTCGAGGCAGTGCAGCGCCGCGGCGTCCGCGTCACCGTCATCTCCACCATTGCCAGCCAGCCGCCGATGATCGCCGACGAGCTGCGCCGCCAGGCCGACGTCTTCACCGATCTCGTCGAGCTGCAATCCAAGCTCGGCCGCGATCCGTCCGAACGTCCGGCCCCGCGCGAACCGCGTCACCACTCCCCGCAATTCCTGCAGCGCGCGACCACCACCATGGCCCCACGGGGAGCCGATGACGATTTCGACGAGTAACCTCGTCGCCGCACCTACGCGCCCCGACAGCAACTGTCAGCTCTGTGTCAGGCTGGCCGACTTCCGCGCACAAGCGCGGGCCCTCCACCCGGACTGGTTCAACTCGCCGGTGGAGTCTTTCGGCGACCCAAATGCGCGGCTGTTGATCGTCGGGCTCGCGCCGGGCATGCAGGGCGCCAACCGCACCGGCCGTCCCTTCACCGGCGATTATGCCGGTGACCTGCTCTACGCGACCCTGCTCGAATATGGCTTCGCCAGCGGCGTCTATCAGGCGCGCCCGGACGACGGCCTCAAGCTGGTCGACAGCCGGATCAGCAACGCGGTGCGTTGCGTGCCGCCGCAGAACAAGCCGCTACCGGCCGAGATCAACACCTGCCGGCAATTCCTGAGTGCCACCATCGCCACGATGCCGAAGCTGCGCGCGATCGTGCTGCTCGGGCGAATCGCCCACGAATCGACGCTGAGGGCGCTGGGCATCCGCTTGGCCGCGGCCCCCTTTGTGCACGGTGCAGTGCATAGCGCGGGTCCCTTCAAGCTCTACGACAGCTATCACTGCTCGCGCTACAACACGAACACGGGCGTGCTGACCACCGACATGTTCCGTAAGGTCTTCGCGACCGTGCGGAAGGATCTCGGCTAGAGCTTCGGATTATCCCTCAACCACTGCAGCACGTCGCCGGCGTTCCGGTCGGGCGGGAACACCGGATAGAACACGTGGGCGATGCGCGCATCGTCGACGACCAAAGCGAGCCGCTTGATCAGCGTCAGGCCCGCCACCGACATCGTCGGCAATCTCAGCGTGTGCGTCAGCTCCAGCGCTTCGTCCGACAGCACCGGGAACGGCAGGTGCAGGCGCGACGCCATTTCGGTCTGGTACGCATTGCTTTGGGTCGACAGCCCGAACACCTGCGCGGCCCCGGCCGCCTTCAGATCGGCGAACAGGTCGCGGAACGCGCAGGTTTGCGGCGTACAGCCGCGGGCGCCGGGGATCATGTCCCAATCATCGACCAGCCCGATCTTGCCGGGCTCGCCGGTTCGTGGATAGGCGAACACCACGGTGCGGCCCTCGAGCGCCGACAACGTGACCGACGTGTCGTTGGTGGCGCGCAAGGTCACCGGCGGGATCGTCATGCCGGTCAGATGCGCCGCGCCGCCGTCGTCCGTGGGCGGTGGGATCTTGCTCCAGTCGACATCGGTCAGGCTGCTCTGGCTCATCGCCCAAATCTCCGTGGGTCGTCATTGCGAGCCAACGGGTCGCGCCAACGCGCGCCCGATGATAAACTTGGCGAAGCAATCCACAGCGCCGCAGTGGATGGATGGATTGCTTCGTCGCTTCGCTCCTCGCAATGACGGCTTGAATTCTATCCTCGCGCCCGCATTAGGCGGCCCTTCTCGCGGCCCCAGTCGCGCTTCTTCTCGGACTCGCGCTTGTCGTGCAGCTTCTTGCCCTTGGCGATCGCGAGCAGCAGTTTGGCACGGCCGCGCTCGTTGAAGTACAGCTTCAGCGGAATGAGCGTCATGCCCTCGCGGTCGACAGCGCCGAGCAGCTTGTTGATCTGCTTGCGATGCAGCAGCAGCTTGCGCGGCCGCTTCGGCTCGTGGTTGAAGCGGTTGGCCTGCAGATATTCGGGGATATTGGCGTTGATCAGCCATATCTCGCCGTTCTTGGAATCCGCATAGGATTCCGCGATCGTGCTCTTGCCGCTGCGGATCGATTTCACCTCGGTGCCGGTCAGCGAGATGCCGGCCTCGATCGTATCCTCGATGGCGTAGTTGAAGCGGGCCTTTCGGTTTTCGGCGACAACCTTGATCGGACGTTCGTTCTTGTCGGCCACTTTAGCCCTTCTTGAGGAGGTCGCGGATTTCCGTCAGCAGCACGACCTCGTCGGACGGCTTCGGCGGCTCGGCGGGCTTGGCCTCATCCTTGCGCTTGAACTGGCTCATGGTGCGAATGACCAGGAACAGCACGAATGCGACGATCAGGAAGTTGAGCGTCAGCGTCAGGAAGTTGCCCCAGGCCAGCACCGCCCCCTGCTTCTTGGCGTCGGCCAGATTGGTCGCGTTGACCGCCTTGGAAAGTCCGGTGAAATAGTTGGAGAAATCGAGCCCGCCCGTGATCGCGCCGATGATCGGCATGATGATGTCGCCGACCAGCGAGGTGACGATCGCGCCGAAGGCCGCACCGATGATGACGGCGACGGCGAGGTCGACGACATTGCCCTTCATGGCGAATTCGCGGAATTCCTTCAGCATGCCCATCCCCTTCTCTTCGACGTTGCGCACGGCATTGTTCACGGCAGGTCCGGTCCGGCTCAGTTGATCAGGCCGGCATGCACCATGGCGCTGCGGACGGCAGTGCGGGTGGCTTCGGTGACCGGCACCATCGGCAGGCGCAGCTTCTCGTCCAGCTTGCCGAGCAGCGACATCGCGTATTTCACCGGCGCCGGGTTGCTCTCGATGAACAGATTGGTGTGCAGCGGCATCAGCTTGTCATGGATCTTCAGCGCCGTGGTGACGTCACCCTTCTGCCAGGCGGTCTGGAATTCCGAGCACAGCCGCGGCGCGACGTTCGAGGTCACCGAGATGCAGCCATGGCCGCCATGCGCCATGTAGCCGATGATGGTCGCGTCCTCGCCGGACAGCTGGTTGAAGTCCTCGCCCATCGCGGCGCGCTGCTGCGAGACCCGCACCATGCTCGCGGTCGCATCCTTGACGCCGGCGATGTTCTTCAGCTCGAACAGCCGCTTCATGGTGTCGACCGACATGTCGATCACCGAGCGCGGCGGGATGTTGTAGATGATGATCGGAATGCCGATCGCATCGTTGATCGCCTTGAAGTGCTGGTACATGCCTTCCTGGGTCGGCTTGTTGTAGTACGGCGTCACGACCAGCACCGCATTGGCCCCTGCCTTCTCCGCGTGCTTGGCGAGTTCGATCGCTTCCTTGGTCGAATTCGAACCGGCGCCGGCGATCACGGGCACCCGGCCCTTGGCCTCCTCGATGCACCACTCGACCACCCGCTTGTGCTCGTCATGGCTGAGCGTCGGGCTCTCGCCTGTCGTGCCGACCGGCACCAGGCCGTGCGTGCCCTCGGCGATCTGCCAGTTCACGAGGCTGCGGAACGCCGCCTCGTCCACCGAGCCGTTCTTGAAGGGCGTCACCAAGGCAGTGAATGACCCCCGGAATTTTGTCTTGGCTGCCATGGACTTCCTCCAAACGCTTCAGGCTATAGGCTAGGTCGACGGACCGTTCTTGTTGGCGCGCTTCACGTCTGTGCGACCGGCACCCGGTCGATGCGAAACGCCACGAAAGGCAATTCATATCGGGTCTGGCCGACAGGCGAAAGGGCCGCACCGTACCTATTCCCAGCCGGTTCCAGCCGCGATTTTGCCGTGGTGCTGGCGCAAACAGCCGCACCGGCAGACTTCTTAGTATTTTGTCCACGTTTTCAATCAAATAAGAAACCCATGTAAGAAACCCATGGCCCGAACGACCAGATGATTCGGGGCCGCAGAGGATTTCCGTGATCCGTTCCGCCCGCGCAGGCACTTTGCGATCGACGGCGCTGGCGACGAGCCTCGCGCTCGTTGTCGGCCTTGCCGTCATCACATCCGATGCATGGGCCGCCGCGGATGCGCCGGCAACACCGTCGGCTGCCGACAACGCCGCTCCCAAAGCCGCGACTCCCAAGGCCGCCACTCCCAAAGCCGCGGCACCGAAGTCTGCCGCTCCCAAGGCGGCTGCTCCCAAGGCCGACGCTCCCAAGGCGGCTGCTTCAAAGCCAGCCGCAACCAAGAGCGACTCCGCAAAGACCGACGCCGCGAAGACAACTGCGTCCGGCGCGGCCAAGACGGACGGTGCCAAGACCGTTCATCCCAAGACCACCGATTCCAAGAGCGCGGGGTCAAAGACCGACACGCACAAGACCGCCGCGCCCAAGACCGCCTCGCCAGCTTCGACGGGAAGTCTGCCGAAGAAACCGGCGCCCGCCAGCGTGGCCGCACCCGCGCTGGTTCCCGCGACCCGCCAGCATGCCGCCCCTGTCGTGCGCAAGCCGGTGGTGCCTGCGGCGGTGGCCGCGACATCGTCAACGTCGCAGTCGGACAAGGACGCGGTCGCCAACGTCGTCGAGCTGCTGCGCAAGCGCAGGCCTTCCGACGCCACCGAGGCCGAGGCCTCGATCTCCGATCCGGTCGCGCGCAAGCTTGCCGAATGGCTGATCCTGCGCAGCGAGGACAATGGCGCCTCGGTCGAGCGCTACCGCAGTTTCCTCGACGCCAATCCGAGCTGGCCTTCGCAGACCTTCCTGCGTCGCCGCATCGAGGCCTCGCTGTGGGACGACCGTCGCGACGATTCCGCGGTCTGGGCTTGGTTCCAGAATGAATCGCCGGTTTCGGCCAAGGGCCGGCTCGCGCTCGCCAAGGTGATGATCGGCCGCGGCGACCGCGGCAATGCCGAGCGCCTGGTCCGCGAGGCCTGGCGCAACGACGGGATGAGCGAGGACACCGAAACCGCCGCGCTCGATCTGTTCGGCTCGTTCCTCACCGCCGGCGACCACAAGGCGCGCATGGACACCATGCTCTACGGCACCGACAACGAAGCTGCCGGCATGCGCGAGGCCAAGCGGCTCGGCTCCGGTTACGTGGCGCTGGCCAAGGCACGTATCGCTGCGACCCGCAAGGGTTCGAACCTGCGCGCACTGCTGGAAGCGGTGCCGGACGAACTCTCCGGCGACACCGGCTATTTGTTCGCGAAGATTCAGTTGCTTCGCCGAGAGGAGAAATTCGCTGAGGCTGCGCGGCTGATGCTGAGTGCGCCGAAGGAGGCCTCCCGCCTCTACAATGTCGACGAATGGTGGATCGAGCGCCGGCTGCTAGCGCGCAAGATGATCGACACCAACGAGTTTCGCACCGCCTATCTGATCGCGCGCGACGCGGCGCTGCCGGCCCGTGACATCTACAAGACCGAGCAGGAATTCACCGCCGGCTGGATCGCGCTGCGCTTCCTCAACGATCCCGCCCTCGCCGCGCAGCATTTCGCGCGGATCGGCGTCGGCAGCGCCAACCCGACTGCGCTGGCGCGTGCCGGCTATTGGCAGGGCCGCGCCGCGGAAGCCGCCGGCCGCGGCCAGGAGGCACGTGCCGCCTATGCACGCGCGGCCGAACAATCCACCAGTTATTACGGACAGCTCGCGCGCGCAAAACTCGGCCTGCCGCAGATCGAGCTGAACAGCGCGCCGCGCGGCCGCGGCGCCGATCGGCTGGAGATCGTGCGCGCGGTGGCGCTGCTGTACGAAATCGACGCGCGCGAGCTCGCGATCCCGATCTTCGGCGACCTCGGCGACAATGGCGATCCGGAAGCGCTGGCCGGCCTCGGCGAGCTGACCGCACGCAACGGCGACGCGCGCGGCATGCTGCTGATGGGCAAGTCCGCGCTCAACCGCGGACTGCCGTTCGACCACTACGCCTATCCGGTCAACGGCATTCCGTCGTTCCGCCAGGTCGGGCCGGAGGTCGAGCAGAGCGTCGTCTACGCGATTGCGCGCCAGGAGAGCGCGTTCAATCCGGCCGTGGTGTCGCCGGCCCAAGCCTACGGCCTGATGCAGGTGACGCCCGACGCCGGACGTTACGTCTGCAAGCGCGCCGGCATCGGCTTCGACCTCAACCGGATGAAGACCGACCCGGTCTACAACGCGACGCTTGGCGCCGCCGAGCTCGGCGGCCTGCTCGAGGACTATCGCGGCTCCTACATCCTGACCTTCGCCGCCTACAATGCCGGCCGCGGCAGCGTGAAGAAGTGGATCGAGCGCTATGGCGACCCGCGCGATCCCAAGGTCGACGCGGTCGACTGGGTCGAGCTGATTCCGTTCTCGGAGACGCGGAACTACGTCCAGCGCATCATGGAGAACCTGCAGGTCTATCGCGCCCGCTTCGGCGGCGGGACCCGGTTGCAGATCGAGGCCGACCTGCACCGCGGCGCCAGCGTGGAATGACCCGGCGGGAGCGGTTTTCAACAGGCTTGCGACGGATCGCGGCCGAATCCCGACGCAACTCATTGTTATAATTAGAATTTCGTGCGATTTGCCGCGTCAGCGCCTCACGATTGGCGCTCCATATAAAGGCTCCAGGGCGGCCGTCGGCGCAGCTGCCACCAAATCACCTTGTCGCAATCTGAATCTGCCGCTTGCGGCTCAGCGCCCTCTCGGGCATATCGGCGCCATTGGAGACGTGGCCGAGTGGCTGAAGGCGGCGGTTTGCTAAACCGTTATAGGCTTGTAAAGGCCTATCGAGGGTTCGAATCCCTCCGTCTCCGCCATCATCCTTTATATTTCAATAAGTTAGACGAGCTTTCGATCCCTGCGCACAAATCGCTGCACAATGAAAACCCGCCGACGTGTGAACCGGCGGACCCTATGCGACCGCTTTTGCACAATGAGAACGACCCCGGTGTGGGCGGCACGCCGGGATCGCCATTCTCACTCCCGGTGGGGTTCGGGGGACCTGACAACCGGGAGCAAACAAACTATGCCGGACATCGCCAGTGCGTTCCTATGCTCTTAGGAAATCCGAAACCTAACCGGCGCACGCTTTCCTTGGGACGGGACCGATTGGGGACTTGCACGGTCGCGTTTCGGAGGAGCCGGCGCGCTGCCCCGCCTGCCGGCTCCTCTTTCTTCAAATCTGTGCAGACACTGCAAAATGAGACGACCCCAGCCAGGGCTAATGGGCCGGGGTCGCCATCCTGACTCCCGGCGGAGCTTGGGGAACCTGAAAACCGGGAGCCAAAACAAACTACGCCCGACATCGCCACGCGTTCCTATGTCCCTTCAGTGCGGGAGCGACGCTAGTTTTCGGGAACAAGTGGCAATTCCAGAAGTTAGTTCGCCAGTTCGTTATGGAGTTGGGACACTTGACGGCCTCAGCGCTCTCCCCGGGGTGCTGGGGCCGTGGTTTTTTTGCGCGTTAGCGGCCCGCGCCGCCGGGACAAGGCCCCATTTCGATCCGCGACGGCGCTCGCTCATCCCTCGTTCACATTGATTTTCCTACTGTGCGCAACGGTTCAGAAAACCTACAGGAGGAATCATGAAGCTCAAATTTGCACTTATTGGACTTGCTGCCCTCGGCAGCCTTGCAGTTGTCGGAACCGCGTCAGCGCTGCCCGCCGCAACGCCGAATGCTTTCGGCGGCGATAATGCTGTCATCCAAGTCGGGGGCGGTCATGGCCATGGGCATGGATGGGGTCATCACGGCGGTCGCGGGCATCACTACGGCTGGGGCCGTGGCCACCATTATGGTTGGGGACACCATCGCCACTAACCGGTGCCACCTTTGCCAGCTCCAAAAATAGGAAAGCCCGCCGGGCGTGAACCGGCGGGCGCTCCTAGAATCTTCGGGGCTATATACTATTGAGCGCGGCAATAGCGGTCTTGAGAGCCGCCATATGCCACTCAACCTCTGGGCAAATCTCGTCGTCGATAACATATTGGATCAACGCCGCAGCGCCGGCTGCCGTTGTAGGCTTCATCCGGGAAAGGCGTCCCGCACATTCGTCCTCGGCCTCTGTTGCCCGGTCCAGTTTCTCACACTTCACCGCCATCCCGGCGCGCTCATCCCACGCCTTCCCTGCGGCCAGCTTTGCTTGCCAGCGAGCCCTAGCGTCGAGATACTCCTGTTCGATAATTGCCGGATCGATCTCTGCCTCGCGCAGCAGCTGGTCACGCCGGTTTTCTATTTCAGACCCGCCGATGTGATAATCACGCCAATGGATAAGCGCGACAGGGCGCCGACCGTGCTCATCTCCGGCTTCATACTCAGCGCGGTCCCACTCATCATAAAGTTCGCAGCGAAGGGTCTGAAGCCTCCTATGCTCTTCAAGCATTGCGAAGATTGGATCGGAGCCGCCGGCTAGGACGTCTGCGGCCTTGACCGATCCGGTGAGCGTTGAGGCGGCCGTTGCACCGGCCAACATGCGTAGACCTATCCGTCGCGTTACCGGTTTCATGCCAAGCCTCCCTGCCAGCAGTCTTCGGTGCCGATCTGCTCGAGCAGGCCGTCGTAATCACCGATCCCGGTGACGCACTCGTCTTCGAGGTCGCGACTGCCACCTCCCGCCCAATTCGTTTGGTCGCCTATCGGGTGCGAGCCCCACGCCCATCCGAGCGCGCTCGGATGCTTCTCGAGGCTTCCGAGACTGGGCTCGTGGTCGGCTTGGTCTAGCTCAGCGTCGACTTCGAGTCGTTCTTCGCCAAGATGGTTTTGCCGGTTGGACAGACGCTGATCGGTCATCCGGTCAAAGCTTCCAAGATCCGGTTCGCGATCGTCGCCGCCACCGCCGCGGCCTTGGCCTGGGAATGCCTCCTGCAGGCCGAGGGATGGCTCGGCGTCGCCATCGTCCTCGAGCTCTCGGCAGACGTAGTCGTCTGTCAGGTCCAAAAACTTTAGAAGTCTGTCGACCTCGTCTCTGGCTTCGCGCCGGAGACGGCCTATCGCCAAGAAAAGATCTTCGGGGGAAATGTCAGTCCGGTAATGGAGAGCGCCAGCGAACGCCGTAGCGGCGGGCACGGCTATGCTATTCTCAGAATCAACCTGAGCCATGACTTACCTCATAGTTTGGGCCAGGCCTGTCCCGCTGTTCGAGCAGCGCGGCAGGCCGCTTGGTTTTCAAGCAGATTTAGGGTATGACCTAAATATGAAATCGTCAACAAAAAAGGTCACACCTAAAAAACGAGGCCGGCCGGCGACGGGTAAGGACCCCCTGGTCAGCACCCGCATGCCACCGACATTGATCGCGGCTGTCGAGGCGTGGGCCTCACAGCAAGATGACGATCCTGGACGCTCCGAAGCCATCCGCCGGCTGGTCGAGATCGGGCTAAAGGCGAAGAAGTAGGCGGATATGATCAAGACCGCGATGGGTTGGCTGCAATTACCGCACTGGCTCATCATCGCGGGAGCCGTGCTGGTAGCGGTCGGCCTAATTGGCCTTATGATCAGCCGCCGGTGCCGGGCCAAAGTCCAGGACGAACCGGCCCACCGAGTCACCGAGCCAAGGTAAGTCAGCAACTAAAGCGGACGTGAGGTGTTTCCAAATCGGGCGACTTTATGGGAGAGTCCGATGCTTAGGAAAACCCTGATCACATTAATCGCGGTGCTGGCCGTGGGCGCGTTGGCACCGACTGCTGCTTCTGCGCGCGGAGGCTTCGGCGGCGGCTTTCATGGCGGCGGTTTCCACGGCGGATTTGGTGGCGGCGGCTGGCGTGGTGGCGGTTGGCGCGGAAGCGGGTTTGGAGCGGCCGCTCTTGGACTTGGGATAGGCCTCGGCTTGGCCGGCGCCTACGGTTACCCTTACGGATATGGCTTCCCGTACGGATACGACTACGGCTACGGCTATGGTTACCCCTATGGCTATGGCTACCCGTACCGAGCCAGTTATGGCTACTGCGTCGCAACAGCCAGCCAGCAAGCATATGCTTGCTATTAGCAGCGAAGCCGGCAGTCCGCCGAGAACCACGACGATCCAGGCAATTTGGAGGATATGGATCGCAAGCAAGCGACGACTGGCACGACCGTATCCTTACGGGCCGACATTGGCATGCAACTTGCGACGTGTGCGTGAATAGTTTCGGCGCCGGCTATTCTCTGTGTGCCGAACTCAGACATTCGGAGCACGCAAATGAATATCCAACCCCGCTTTGAGACAGCTCGCGCAAATGCAATACGAGAGGTCGCGGTAGTCAATAAGATAGTGGCCGATCTTATCCGCACCCTTGAAATGATCGAATCCGACATCGCGGCCGAAGAAGAGCGCGTCAGTATTTCAGACCGGTCCGACCCTAAGTATCCGATACTGGCGAGGTCGCTGATCGAGCGGCGAAACAATATCAAAATGACCATTGCCGCTCTTGAACAGCGGATCACCGGACCAGCGAAATAGGCCAAGCTGGCTGACCATCATATTTTAATGCGAGCTTTCGAGCGGAAATACATAATGGTGTTGCTTCATGACTGGTCCTTTTTTGGCCTCGGCGACGCCCCATCTCGCTGGGGCCATTCTTTTGCGATCATGAGATGGCTAGAAACAAATCGACATAAAGTAAGTTGTAGAGCCATCACCGGCACACAGTTGGCAACGGTGACTGAGAGACGCGTTGCGCTCCCGCCTTCGTGGACGGGAGTGCGTAATGTGCGAGAGATGCACCGAGCTTGACGAACGGATTATGCATTACCGTTTGCTTCGCATGCGGATCACGGATCAAAAGACCTTAGATGCCATCGTAAGGTTGATTGAGCAGCACCAAACAGAGAAACTCGACCTCCATCCAGAGGCGCAAGAGTAGGGCCGCGTCAACTGCCTCAATCGCGACCGTGTGATTTGATGGGCAAAGCCTTAATTCCCACCGCTTTGGAACGATTTGCGATCAAGCGAATTTACGACGGCGAATGCACTCGTCCTGCTGTGCATTCACACATCGGCGTTAGGAAGTCCCAGCGCTACCCCCGATAGCGCTGGGACTTTCTTTGTCGGACGTTAGTCACAGCGCCAGGGATCGCTACTCAACAATATCTATGCACCCTCCAATTGGTGGCTTGGAGAGTGATGACGGGGCCTTAACGCTCGTCCCGCATGTACGGACTTCGCTGGGAGACGAGTCGCAAGTCTTGATCCGCCGCCATCGTCTGCGGCCCGTGCATATGCGGCACGTTCACCGGATTGCCCCAAAAGGTCCAAGCAATAGCGCCACTGACAAGAATTCCACCGCAGATAGCCAAAAGGTCCCGCCTCATTGCGCTTCCTCCCTGTGGGCCATTTCAGAGCATAAATCAGGCCAAGCCACGCGAGAGCGGTCCAGAACGTAAAAATGGGCTAAGCAGGACAGTGCGGTCATTATTCTGGCGCGCCGCGGTCTATCTTCATTTCCCATGGAGTCAGACTTCTACATCGAGATTATCAACACGGGCACGCGCCCGCACCCATGGCGTTGGGAGTTGAGAAGACGAAGCAAGCCAATGGGCGTCCGACTCGGCTCCAGTGGGTTTCAATCTCCCACTGCTGCCGAGTATGCTGGCAAACGAGCTCTTGCTCGGTTCTTAGAGGATCTGTCCAGGGAGCAGCAACGGGAGCCATAGGAACCCACACGAGCTGCTTAATCCGCGGTCCGATTGCCTATCAAATCACCTTGCGCAAGCTGGCTCCATCACGCTGTCATGTAGACGGGTCCTTGGAGCGACACCGGGATAGATCTCGCCTCGCACCATCTTTCCCAAAGCCCCCGTCGGTCCCAAACCCGGCGGGGGTATCAGTTTGGAAGACCCGGCCTCGGCGCTTGATGGGTTCACCGGCGGGCGTCACGCGATCAGCCAGGGTTGGCTCGAGTACCACGAGAGCGGGACTTGCGTGAGAATGCTGCAGCCCGGCAAAGACCTGTTCGCTTGAATCGAAACAGCCCCGGCAGGGCTTGGGGAAGCACACCGGGGCCGCTTCGTGGGGCGCCCCTTTCCGGAGGAGCGCAATTCACAGTATTGGGAAAAAGTGGCAATCGGTACGGCGCTAGCGGGCTACTCCGGAAGGTGAGTTCTTGCCGCCAATGCTAGAGTTGAGCAAGTTTCTCGTTCGCTTGCGCTCCTCCATGCGGGTAGGAAGATGCAAACCCAGGCTGCGGGCCCGCATATAAACTGAGTGAGCCGGGCGTCTCAATGCGACGGCGATGCGGTTAGCACTCGCTCGCGCAGCGACCATAACCTTCAGTCGTTCGATTTCTTCGTCTGTCCACCTTCGATAGCGCATCTCGTTTTAATCGCTCATGGACGGGCGCGTTCCCACCTCGTTGCTGGTTTCTGATGAAGATAGCCGAAATAGGCCAAGCTGGCTGACCATCATATTTTAATGCGAGCTTCCGAGCGGAAATACATAATGGCATCTCTTCATGATCAGCCTCTCTTGGCCTCGGCGTGTGCCCCCTCGCTGGGGCCATTCTTTGAGATAATGAGAGCGACCGGCGGCGCCCGAGTCGACGACTGACTAGGAACGATTTGTGATGCGGTCGGTGCGGTCCTAATTAGGACACTCGCGAAGGGAGATTTGGCCACCTCATCTGAGGGGGCCACGGTCCCAAATTAATGGCCGCTTCCATGATCTCCGCGTGCGAGCAGATCTTTAGCTTTCTGAGCAAGCGAAGGCGTTGGGTCGCAACTTGCGCTTCGGTCCCGCCAATTTGGCGAGCGATCTCAGCATCGGACCGCCCCAGAGCCATGCGCCTGAGGACTTGTTTTTCACGGGGCGTGAGCGGCGCTGCCGACGTCTTCATAAGTGCCCGATCTGATGCCAGGCGGCTGTTCTAATAGAGTGGCCCCAGCAACCTTGGGAGCCTGTGTAGGGGTCCGACAGTTGCTGGGGCCATCTACCAGCCCGTTTGGTGCGGGACGGGCCAGGCTCGTCAGACGAACAAAGCAAATGCGGTAAGGCGACCGGGCAAAATCCCAGCACTACGGGCGGATCATTGAATCAAGCACGCGCCCCGTCAACCAGCATAAGTGAATTGCGTCTAAATAAATTGCCACTTTTTCCCGACGCTGCGCAGTTCTCGCTTGCCATACCGACGGTTCGGGTGTGCGATAGGTCGACCAATCTCGACTGACGCGGGACTCGCCAAGTGGCCCCGGCGACCGACCTTACAGGTCCCACAACAAGGTTGATGGGGCCCGCCTCCATTTGACGGGAAAACATACTCCGAATTTGACGGTCGCAGCGAAGTGACCGTCATCGTGGCTTAGTTTCTTGCATGTAATCGGTGACGGTACCGGCGCGAAAGCACCTCCGACAGCATAGGGGGCGTACATGGAAGAGCGAAAGATTGCGATGCTGCGCGTGCACGAGCAAAACATCGAGCGTTACCAAGGGTTGCTGCGCACCAAACTTAGCGACGTCGAGACTCACTTCATCGAACGGCGCCTATCTGAAGAGCGTTTCGCGATCGAGATGCTGAAATTTATGAGTCGCGGTGTGACGCCCGCGGCAGATCATCCGTTCGCATAAAGACGCCCGGACGTACCCCCGAGGTAGTAATCCGTTTGGGACGTGAACCATGGCACGCTTTGTGCTGACTCCTACATGTCGGGATTTTGCACATCCTTCCCGGGGCTAAATCAACGCCGCCAGCGAGCGTTTTAAGCCTGGCGGCGTTGCGCTGTTCGAAACTGATAGAAAAAAGGCCCCGCAAAACGGGGGCCAGTTGTTCCTATGCTGTCGGGTGTGACCGACGTTCTACGGTTAACATGGGTGGTTGCTCGCGGCCACAAGAATTGCCACTTTTTCCCGATCGAACGTTTCGAGTTCATCGGGACCATCCGATCGTCCATCAAGCGAAAACCGATTGAGATCCCGCCGGCAACCGCTCGCCAGTTTGCGGCGGACATGAAGGCCTATCATTCAGAACAGGATGACATCCCAACGCGACCGGATCGCGGTCGGCACTCGGCATATGTTGTTGCAGCACATGCCGGCCGGCACCAAGCTGCGATTGAGCGAGATCAAGGAATTGTTTGGGTTACTGCGATGAGCGAGCCCCTGCAGGATGGGCCCCGTGCCTGCGCCTTCCTGCGGCGGCGCCGGTGCGACCTGTCCAAGGGGCTTTCAAAACAATCTTGTTGCTAGGAACCTACAACTACGTCCGCAATTATTATCTTCTTTGGGAGAAGACCGAAGTGAGCCGCCTGACTCAAAAAGTGCAATTCGATAGGGCGAAGATCAATCTCCGCGACCCCCAACAAGTTAAATGCTGGACGCACGAACTCGGCGTCTCAACGGACGAGCTGCGAATGGCGATCGAAAAGGTAGGCGACTCCGCGGCGACGGTTCGCAAGGAGCTGGAAACGAAATCATGACCAGAGAACAGGAAGTGGCCAACGAGTGCGCCCAGGAAGCACGACGGCAGGCAGCGCTTCTTCCGCCGGGGCCCGTTCGCGATGGCATTGCTAGAGAAGGCGCGCCAATACGAACTTCCTTGTAACGCCGAGAATTTAGACGCCTCTAAGTAGGATTCGTCGCGTTCAAGATTCGGCGTTTTGCTCGACGCCCGTAGTCAACACCCCCCCTCATCATCGCAAGCACGAACTGATCTCCACTTGGGACGCGGCGGACGCATGAACATTCGTCAGGCCGGCGTCAGCTTCTCGGCTTAGAGAAATGGTACGCCATGCCGACCAAGCGTCACCCGGCTTAGGGACGCGGCATGAATTGTGCTGTTGATTGGCTGCAGGGAATTTCAATGTCCCGGTTCGGGAATAAACGGTCATCGGGTGTGTGTTTTTGAGACCGGTGGACCACCATTTTGGGAGGTATCGTTGCATTACACAGCGCTCCAACAAAACAGGTTTCTCATTCGGAGAGGAAGTAGCGATGACTGGATGGTTTATGATCGAGAACTCAAGGGGCCAGCGCAGCCAAAGAAAAACGGCCCATTCGCCGAGAGGCTGACCAAGGAACAGGCCGAACAACTGAAGCAGATGCTGACTGACGACTTGCCCGGCGCCATGAAGGCGGTATAGCCAAATTGGATACTGTTCCGCAGCAAAATCTGAAACGGACCGCGAACAGATGACAGTTTTGTAACTACTAAGGTCTATGAACAGAGTTGGGCATAGCGAACGCGGGGCGGCAAGAAAGCGGCGGCGCGATGAGTAAACTGAGCCCAATCTGAAATTCAACTTTAGCAACCGGACCTTACAGATCGGCCGCCGGCCGTCCTGCCAGAACGATCGGGCAACACCTCGCACTTGTCGATAAAATCGACGATAACGCCGTCTGAAAAGTACGATGCAGCATCTACCATCAGGTGGATGCTGTCGCGCAGCCGAACCATGATTGCCGCGCTCATTTTCTCGCACCGGTAACCTGAGTGATCGCCGCGCGCATGTTGTTCTTGGTGACGTGCGAAAGCGTGCCATTGCCAACCTGCTTCGTCAGAAGAGCGACGACTTTCGCCTCGAGATTCTGAACGCCAGCCGTGTCGCGGTCACCGGCCGCAGCGCGGATCATCGCCTTGTCGGGTTTAGAAAGCGCAATCACGCCGCGGTCCTTTCTGTTTGAATTCCGTTGCTCGCTGCATAGTCGTCGTAGCTGGCGAAGAAGACGCCAGTCTCCATTTCCTCCGGCGTCGGCTGCCGGCTTACCTTCCGGTCGAGGTCAACTACGACAGTGCGGTTGCCGTCCTTGCGGAGCCAGGCGACGCCGACCTTCGCTTCATGGGGTGCCGCCGCCTGATTGAACTGAACTGCTGTGGCCTCTGCCTCGCGAATGATCTCCTCGCGCGCCATCTCGATCGCACGCTCCGCGACCTCAATGCCTCGCTGCAGATCCTCAACTTCCTTGATGGTGTCGCCATGCAGGCGTTGCAGCTCGCGATCCACAAAATACTTGTGATCGTTGTCCAGGATGCCGGAGACGATCGCCGGCATCTCCGTGATCGCCTGCACCCACTCGGTGGGCAGGTTGTCCCGGTTCTTCGAGAGATACTGGTTGCGCTTTTCGTCGTTCATGCCAGCCAGGAAGCCGCGGATCTCCAGCCTGCGCAGGTAGCCAACCGCATCGGCCTTGTCGGTCTGCTGATCGAGCGAGACCCGGCCGCGCAGATCATCAAGCTCGCGCTTGGCCACTGCTATTTGCTGCCGGCTGCGCTTCAAGGACGGAGCATGCGTCGCGGCGAATGACAGCACATCAGCCTTCAATCCTTCGCTCGTGAACTTGCCGGACGAGGCCGATGCAGCCTTGCGTGCTTCGACTGCATCGACGGTGTCGAGCGCTCCCAGATAAGCTTTCTCAAGTCGGGCAAGCGTCGAGCCCGCTTTGGCCTCAAGCTCCCAGAAGCCGACATGCCGGCTGTTCTGACTCGTGAGTGACGATTTACGGATTGTTCGACGACCTTTGACGTTGGTGCTCACCGTGTGTCCTTTCAGTTCCAGCCGACGTAGTGGCCGGGTTTGGGTTTCTCGCCTTCCGGGAAAAGGCCCTGTCTCGGCTGCAAGCCGTAATGATCGTGCGGCTCGGAGCCATACGTACCGAAGGTGATCCTGGCAGCGACCGGCATGGTCATCAGCTCAGTGAGAGCCCACACGAGAGCGTCGGCACGATCTGGCGAGCCGTCGCCGCCGTAGCCTTCGCCAGTCATCGCCGCGAGTTGATCCTCAAGCTCAGTGAAATTGCCGGCGTGACGAACCCTGCTCTGCTCGTACAAGGCCGCGATCGGCTCGGCGCGCTGGATTTTGCCCCTGCTCGCCGTGACTTCGCGATAGGGCACGTTCGGATCGACAGTGCGGATGACGTGCTGCACCATTGCGCCGCCGAAGTTTCGTTCGGCAACGATGCGATCAGCCTTAAACTCACGGTAGGCAGCAACGGCCCTGGCGCCCCATATCGCAGGCGATGCTTTGATCGTGCGATCCGCGAGGATATAGCCAAGGCCATCAACACCGAGGCCGGCCACCACGATGCCAATGGCGTCTCCCCCGTCCTGCTGGCCGCTGGTGCCGGATGGGTCGATTGCGACGACAACCCGCCTCAGGCCGGGAACGGTGCCCGTGAACCGCGCGCGCTCGAGCATGTCACGGGTCCACAAGGCGCCCGCGACATCGTCCAGGATCTCGGCATTCAATTCCTGACGGCCGAGCCGCGTGCCCTCGTAGCGCTGACGCACCGCGGCGAGGAAGGTTGGCGCCAGATTTGCCTCGTTCTCGAAAGTCGAGCCGCGCGTTACCACGACGTCACGACCCTCACGGGCCAGGATCTCCTTCAACAGCTTGATCGGCCGCGGCGTCGTTGTGGCGAGCCAGCGCGGATGCTTGCCGAGCCGAAGCCCGAACATCAACATGTCCCACGTAGCCTGCGGGTCGTTCCAGGCGGCCAGCTCATCGGCCCACGCGGCATCGTGCTCAGGACCACGAAGGCGGTCAGCCTCCTCGCTGGAGAAGGTGGTCGCGATGGCGCCATTCGGCCAAGTCAGCCGGCGTTTGGAGGGCTCGTATTGCGGTCTATTCCACGGGGGCGCCATCCGCAGCAGGCCGCTTTGACCTTCGACCATTGTGTCCCGCGCGTCGGCAGCCGTGGGCGCCACCAGCGCAATTCGGCCAGCAGCGGCAGTCTCAACCAGCTCGTTCACCCAGCCGGAGCCGGTGAATGTTTTCCCGAACCCCCTGCCCGACATCAGGAGCCAGCCGAGCCAGTCACCCGGCGGAGGCAACTGCGACGGACGCGCCTTCGCACGCCAGCCGCCATCGGCCAGCGAGTCCGCCAGTCGTGAGGCGAGGCTAGGCGGCGACATGGTCGATTACCCGACTCGTGGACGGCCCTGGCAGCCCCGCTGGTGAGTCCTCCTCGTCCAGGTTGCGCAGTGCTGCCACGACGGACGCACGCGCATCAGGGAACGGCGCAAGGGCTTTGAGCATGGTGGCCTGCATCCGTAGGAAGGCGGGATGTTCGGCCAGGACGGCGATGTTGTTCGTGATGTTGACGCTATGGGCCATCGAGCCCAGCTCGCCGGTGACGCGGGCGATGGTTTCGAGCGTGGAGACTAGGCGACCGGCGATAAGCGCGGCGCCTCGTCCGTCGCCTGCTTCGTTCATGCTCGCAAGCTGGCCAGACAGCACCGTGCGGACCATCCGGAGATAGTCGAGGACGGAGTCGCCCTCGCTTGCCGCCTTCTCTGCCAGCTCGGCCAGTTGAGCCGGGCCACACAGGTAGGTTGCCTTCGTTTCCGCCGAGACGTGCTTGGACCAGTGGCGCCAGATCGCATCACGATCGACGCTGAACTTCTCGGCCAGGCTATCGAGGGAGGCCCCGCCAGCACGCAACAGCTCAATACGCCATCGTTCAGGATGGCGGCAGACCTGGCAGCGGTGGTTGGCGGGTTTGTCGCCCATGGGTGCGTAGCTTTCCGTACATCCGGGAAAGCCCGCTCGGTCATCGACCGCCATGGGCACATCGGCAGTGCCGATGCAGAGAATCTAGTGCGAAAATCTGTCGCGCGCAAGAGCTGGTTTGTGCGTAGCCTTGCGAGTAGCCGTCCAGTGGCGTCCGATAGCCCTGAAGTTACGAATATATTTTACAAAAATGGCGGACGGAGCATCCGCCGAGCGCCAGTCGGACGTTATATCGATAGCGCTACAACGGCCAAGCAGTGTCGCGGGCGCGATATGGGTGGGGCGTCCTATTTCCTTTCCGCGTGGTAACGTTTGGTAACGGTCACGGTACGGTTGGTCACGGGCGTTACCGGTAACGGAAGTAACGTAACGGTTCACCCCCCTATAAGGGGTGACCGGACGTTACCCGACCCGTTACTCACTCACCCTCCAAACGCCGGCATATTCTCTCACTAGGGCTTTGTCCTTCAGAGACATCCGGACGTCATACTGTCTCTGCTTCACGGTGATGCCCTGCTCCTTGGCAAGCTCGGTCCAGGCCTCTGTGCTCAATCCTGATGGGCCAGCATCGGCCAGCAGGCGGAGCATGACGCGCTGATTGGTGGAGAGCTTGGGTTCGCTTGCCTTGCGGCTCTGTGGCGGGGCCTTGGTAACTTCATCACTGTTGACGATGTTGACCGTGACCGGTTCCCCATCCTCGTCGGCGCCGAATTGATGGATCTCCGAGCCGAACGAAAAGAGCGGTCCCTCGGGGGCATCGTTTGCCTTGGAAACGGTGGCGGTCTTGACCGTATCACCGCCGATAGTCACCAGCATGTCAACGTCGCCGTACAGAGCATTAGAGCCGCGTGCCCCGCGAGTTTCGTCTTTGCCGGTGTGACCGATCAAGGCGATGTGGACGCCGCACAGTTCGTCTTTGATCCGCTGCAGGTTGGCGAACACCTTGCCCTGGTCTTTCGCGCTATTCTCATCTCCGCCGCCCGCGGCAATCATCTTGGCGAGTGTGTCGAAGATGAGCAGCCCAGCGCAATTGCAGCCCGGCAGAAGCATAAAATACTGTTCGGCGCGCCGAACCGCCTCCACGACGATTGGAACCGTAGCGGGGTTCATCATATCCAGCATGCCACCGATGACCACGATCGGAATTGGCTCGCTCTCCGGTAGGCCGAGCTTCTGACGATGGGCAATGAGCCGGCGTTTGACGAGATCGGCGCGCTCCAGAGCGAAGTATACGACGCCAACCGGCGAATCTGATGTCTTGCGGCCGAACCAAGGGCGAGCAAGAGCTATACTCACTGCAGCCGACGCCAGCAGTGCTGACTTCATTCCGCCGGGTGGCGCAATCCAGGCTGAAGTCTCGCCCCATCCTAAGACGCCTTTCACGAGATAGGCTTTGGCGCCATTTGCCTCATCCAGCCAAATCCGCTCCATCGGCTCGACCTTTAAAGCGTCCTTGTGTGGCACCCGTAGGGTGCGCAGGCGGTCACGTTTGGAATCTTCTTGCTCAACTGCGGCGATGACATTCATTCGCCACCTCGCATCAGTTCCGGATACACCAAGTCGAGTGCGCCCATTTCTTCCAGCCGAGCGTCAGCCTGTGTCGACGTGATCCGGTCATTCTTGAGCTGGACGCCGATTACTCGCGCCTCGCTGGCAAGCCACATAGAGCGGCTGTACATGAAGCGCAGACCGGCAAGCTGAAGCTGCTTCCGGATGGCGGGATCAGAGACCATAAGTCGATGATGATGGTTCATGCCGCGTCACCGTCAGGCCGGATGATGACGCGTTCAATCCGCAACTTATTCTTGTCGGCCGCCGATGCTATCTCGGCAGCCAGCTTGAGCGGTAGGACGACTAGCGGCTCGCTGCGATCCGCCCTGACAATCAGGATGTCCCGCTCGATCAGCCATCGATAGAGCTCCCTGAACCCATCCGCGCGACACTTAACCTCGACCACTCGATCGATGCCGACCACCGGCACCGTCAGGTCACCGCAATATGATCCGCCTGCAGATCCGGAGAGCGGCACGCGCTCCGCAGCGAACCCGCGCTGCTGAAGAAATTTGACAATCGCCCTCTCGGCGCGGTTGCCTTTATCTCGGGATTTCCTGCCGCCCTTCATGCTGCATCCCCGTGCAATAGAGGAGCAACGATCGACGCCATTGCGAAGCTGAGCGCACAACGGCGCGTCAGGCGGGAGGCTTGAAGTTTGAGCAGAGGTGCTTTAGATTCCGAAGTGTCTCGCCAGACACCATCATTCGGAATCGGGTCGCCCTCTCGGCGGCCCTTTTCTGTGTCGGCCATGAATCAGGCAGCCTCCGATTTCAGAAGTGCGGCGGCATCTAGCAGGCCCTGAACCAGCGCGAGGAGATAGTCGCGCCCAACGACGATGTGGCGCGGTGTCGGCTCCCAGTCATGATCGCGGTGGCGCTCGTAAACGCGAATTTCCGTCTTGGTGACCCCGTGAAAGTCCCTCAGCAGGATTCGGAATTGTTCACGGCCCGATTTCTGAATTGAGGCTACGAGCCGCTCTTGGTTGTTGAGGGCCATTTACGCGGCCTCCAAGACTTTACCGGCCGCCCTGAGGCGATCAGCCTTCCACTGCTCGACCTCGGCCGATACCCACGCGACGCATCGCTCCGTGAGTGGAAAGCTCTTCGGAAACTGCTTGGCCGCCATGAGCTCGTAGATCGAGCTGCGGCTAAGTCCCGTCTCTTGCTGCACCTTGGGAAGGCGCCAGAACTGCGACATTGCTGCAAATCCCTCAGCATTTGCGCCGGCCAATCCGACGCGATGCGGGGACGTTCACCGATTTCCGAATGAGTTACACCGACAACAATCGCGACGGTTTCTTGCTGGCTTTTGACCGGTTCAATTCTTGCTGAATCCTGACCTGGTGTTTCTGGAGAAGCTCGTCAGCTCGCGCCGAGGCGGGCATGTAGTTTTTTGCGCCGGGCTCGCCCTTGTCGCCCAGCCGAAACATCAAAATGACCTTATAGAATTTGATCGCGTCCTTGAGCTTGAGACGCTCCTTCGCCTGCAGCGCCAGAATCTCCGAGACGATCTTATCTGCCTCGGAAAGTTGCCGCTTGGCCGGCCTTCCCGGCCCTCTGGATTCCCACGATTGCTCGAGGAAATCAGCCAGAACCGCCTGATCGTCACCGGTCAGCCGGTAGTTCGGTGATCGGAGCATATCGATCACCACTCGGCGTGCCTTCCCGCGCCCGCTCGCGTCCGTTTTCTGATTGATCGACATGACCGCCGCGCGAAATCGCCAATCTTCCTTCATTGAACGCCTCGCATCGGAACGACATTTCCAGTCTTGGCGCGGCCCGCTGATGCGCAGTAGTTCGCCCAGTCCTGCATGAGCCGCCGTCGCCGCTCGAGCATATTGGAGCGCCTGTAGGCCGCCTCAACCTTGTCGCTGACCGTATGCGACAACGCGATCTCCGCCATCTCATTCGGATAGCTGGTCATGTCGCCGCACCAATCCCGGAAGGACGATCGAAAGCCGTGGACGGTGGCATAGTCGGGCTTGTACCCCATCCCCTTCAGCAATTCGGACATCGCTGCGTTGGACAGCCCGGCGCCCTCTTCGCCCCCTGGGAAAAGAAACGCTCCCTCGCGTGGTGTGGCCTCCAGAACGGCCATGGCCTGCTTTGAGAGTGGGACGACATGATCCCGCTTCCGGGTTCCCCTCTTTCCCTTCAGCCGCTCCTTGGGGACGGTCCAGAGCTTCGCTGCCCTGTCGATCTCGCCCACCCTGCCGCCGATCGTGTCGCCCGTGCGCGCCGCCGTCAGGATCGTGAATTCCAGGGCCTTGGCGCTGACGCTGTCGCGCGCCCGAAGCTTCGCCATGAAGTCGGGGATCTCGGCATAAGGCAGCGCCGGGTGATGTTCGACGGGCGCGACCTGCGACTTGGCAGGCAATACCTGATCGAGGTGGCCGCGCCATCGGGCGGGATTTTCGCCGGTCCTAAGTTCCAGAACCTTAGCGCGGTCGAGTACCTTCTCGATCCGACCACGGACCCGATTGGCGGTCTCCGTCTTTTCGGTCCAGATCGGCTGCAGGACCTTCGTGATGTGCGCCGTCTCGACCATCTGAACCGGAAGGTTCCCTATAACGGGATAGGCGTAGGTCTCGAGCGTGGATGTCCACTGGGCCGCATGTTTCGCGTTCTTCCAGCCCGACCTGTGTGCCGCTATGTACCCTTCGGCACATTCCTTGAACGTGAGTGCTTTGGCCTTCTCAGCCGCCTGGGCGGCCTTTCTGGCGTCCCGGTCTGCAATGGGGTCGATGCCATCAACCACCAGCAGATGCGCCGCGGCGGCCTTTTTGCGGGCATCTGCCAGTGATACACGGTCATAATCGCCGAGCCCCATCTTGCGAGCGAAGCCGGCTATCATAAACCGGAACACCCACGCCTTGGTCAGCGACTTGCTGACTTGCAAATAGAGCCCGTTGCCGTCACCGTAGAGACCGGGTTCCAAGTCGTTCTTTTTAGTGAAATTGACGGAAAGCTTGTTAGCAACGCGTCCCATAGGGAACCTTTCGCTGAACAATGCTACGCACAAATCGTGCGTGGAACGTACCGGAAACCTTCGGACGTGTACAGACTGCGATGGCATGAAAAGCACTTGAAAAACAAGGCTAAGCGGATGTCAGTGGATGGTGGCGGACGCTATCTCGAATCCCTCCGTCTCCGCCATCGACTTGGTTGTCCAGCCCGGAGACATGGGTGACGACCTCGTGCCGAACGGGTTGTCGGTGGGTTGCAAGGATTTCTGCTCCAGGTCGAAATATCCGAGATCGCAGTGCGTGAAGCTGACGAGTCAAGTGCCCTCGTCGTCCTCCTTGATGCCGAGTTTCTCGCCAGCCAGGACGGTTGATCTCACAGGAATTTATTTACCCTTTCGGCACCACAAATCGGTCGAAATAAAACTCCGGAAGCGAAGTACCGCGATACTCGTTTCCGGGCGCGACGCAACAGGCAGGAAGCTCCATGACTGATTATAACTTGGAAGGTCCCGTCTGGTCGTCGAAGACCATCACGTGGAGCTTCGCGACGGTCAATTTCTCCGGGCAGCCTGACACATTCTCAACGTTCTTCCAGCCCGGTGAGTATGAACGGGAAATCATCGATGCCTTGAAGCGATGGTCCGCCGTTGCCGATGTGACGTTCGTCGAGGTGGCGGATTCTGCGAGCGTCGACATCCGTTTCGGACTCGGGACTTTTGACGGCCCTTACGGGATTCTGGCTGAGACATCGTACTACTACTCCAACGGCGACTTTCTGCCTGATGTCACAGTCAGCTTTGACCAGGCTGAAAACTACACGTCGTCCTCCAGCGGTTTGACGCTTTCGGGAGGAATAAGTTTCGAGGCCGTTGCAACGCACGAAATCGGCCACGCATTGGGCCTCGATCATTACACCGGCGGCCCGGCGATCATGAACCCCTACGCCAGCGCTGATATAACCAACCTGACGCAGTCGGACATCGATGGCATTCAAGCGCTCTATGGACCGCCCTCGAACCAACCGCAGGTTCCTGCAGGTGACATTGTCACCAACGGCACGGCGGCGAATGATGTTTTGCTTGGAGGAAGCGCGGCCGATGCGATCTACGCGCTCGCCGGTAACGATTATATTTATGCCTACGGAGGCAACGACCTTCTGTTCGGTGGCGATGGCCTTGACGTGTTGCTTGGTGGGATTGGAGACGACGCGCTTTATGGCGGCACGGGCTTCAATTACCTTTTTGGCGGCGACGGCAACGATACCCTTTCTGGCTCGGGGGGAGCCTCGCCGTCCGATGTCAACGTGATGTACGGCGAAGCCGGCAATGACTTCCTCTATGGGGGAACCGGCACCAACTATTTTTACGGCGGCGCTGGCGCCGACACCATGTTCGGTGGCTCCGGTCTCAACATCTTCATCTCGTCAGGCGAGAGTGATGGAAACCTCATCTATGGGGGTTCGGGCCAGAACTACGTTTATGGTTCGAACGGCGGGGACACGGTGACCGGCGGCAGCGGCGTCGACGTTTTCCTTATGGGATCAGGCGCAGATGTAATCAGCGGCGGCGGTGGCGTTGATTATGCGTGGGGCGGCGGCGGCTCGGATACGTTCAACATCAGCGATGCCAACTCAGAGATCATGGTGATACAGGACTTCAACACAGGCGGTGTCCACGACATCTTGAGCTTCACCGGGACCTCCCTGCATTCCTTTGCCGATGTGCAGGCCGCCGAGTTCTATTCGCCAGGGATCAACACGACCATCATCACCGACGCGGCGGGCAACGCTGCCTGGTTGATCGGCCTCGCCCCCGGACAACTCAACGCCAGCATGTTCAGCTTCGCTTAGGAAGCTCGATCGCCGATGTTTGTCAGGCCGCGATGCACGGTGCGCCGCGGTCAAGGCAACGCCGTCGAAAGCATGAATTGAACCCCACCGACGTCAGCCGCCGCCGCGGGTGGACGGATCGAGATTTCGGTTCTCGCCCGGCGGGATCGGCCCGTAGCCCGGATAGACGTAGTGGCCCGGAGGAGCCACCTGCTCGCTTGGACCGGTGGTGACGTGCTGTCGCACGCGGCGGTGATGTGCCGTTGCGGCGTCGGCGGCGGCGCTCCACAGCATTGCCAATAGTCCCACCATCAAAGCAGCACGCATCGCCTTGGCTCCGGTTCTCCGTAATATGATGCGCCGACCGCAAGGCCGCCAGCGTTGGCGGCCTCACGATCGGTCACATCGACGGGATTGAGCCACGATCTGCGTCGCGCTCAGGCGCGCCGCATCCTCAGCAGCGGCCGCGGAAAGGCCTGCGCGCCGGCGACGCCGAGCAGCGCGAGGCCGCCGCCGATGACGTGGAAGGATCGGACCGGCTCGCCCAGCATCACGATCGCGGCCGCAGCGAGACGGCTATCGCTCCGCAGCCGCCGACTGGGCCATCGGCCCCAGGATCCACTCCCTAAACGCCGCGATCTTCGGAAGCCCCTGCCTGTTGTCGGGGCAGACGAGATAATACGCGAACTCCTCCAGATGCACGGTCTCGAGCAGCTGGATCAGTTCGCCGCTCTCGATCTCGTTTGCGACCATCGCCGCCGGCAACAGGCCCGCGCCCTGCCCGGTCAGCACCGCCTTCAGCAGCAGACCGCTGTCATCGAACGAGGGTCCGCGCGGCGTGCGCACCTCCGCAATGCCATTGGCCTGAAACCACAGGCTCCACCCCTTGCGATCGGCGTCATGCACCTGCGGCCAGCCGGCGAGCTCGCCTGAAGATGTCGGCCGCCCGAGACGCGCAACCAGCGACGACGAGGCCACCACCACCATCTCGACCGTGACGACGCGGTCGCTGCGCAGCCCCGGATAGCGGCCGAGGCCGTGGCGCACCGCGACGTCGACGCCGCTGCGCGAGAAATCGACCAGCGTGTTGCTGGTGACGATCTGCAGATCGATCTCGGGATGCGCATCCCGAAACGACGCCATGCGCGACACCAGCCAGGCCGACGCGAAGAACGGCGTGACGCTGACCGTCAGGGTGCCGACATCGGTCGATGCAGCGACGCGACGCGACGCATCCACGATCTGGCGAAACGCATTGCGGATCGACGGCAGATAGTCGCGCCCGGCGTCGGTGAGATAGATGCCGCGCGGCACCCGTTCGAACAGTTTGACGCCGAGATGGGCTTCGAGCGTCTTGAGCATCTGGCTGACCGCGCCCGGCGTCACGCACAGTTCCTCGGCCGCGAGCTTCACCGAGAGATGGCGGGCGGCGGACTCGAACGCCTTGAGCGCGTTCAGGGGTGGGAGCCGGCTCTCCATGATTTAGATTTTCTAATCTCAATCCCCCAGCAAATCTGGTTTGCCAACTCGGGGCTTCCGGGCGCTCTATCAGCCTATCCTATGGCTGAAAGCCGCGTCAACGCAGGGAAACCCGGACCATAAGAATTAGATTTTCTGATCCTTAGCTACGGCGTCCGACGCGGCATTCGGCCCCCATGGAGCAGCGACATGACTGAGGTTCCACACAAGCTCGCCCTGCATGAGATCGACCCGGGTGGCCACGCCGGCAGACTGGTCGATCGCATCAACGCGTCGCAGGTCGGCAGCCTGCCCGGCACATTGGAGTTTCAATGGCTCGAAGCAGGACGCGGCCAGATCCGCGGTCGCTTCGACATCGCCGCAAAACACTTCTCGCCGCACGGGCTGCTGCACGGCGCAAGCCTCGTCGCATTGGCCGACACCGCGTGCGGGTTCGGCTGCCTTGCGTCCTTGCCGGACGGCGCCATCGGCTTCGCCACCTCGGAGTTGAAGACCAACTTCATCGGCGCCGCGCGCGAAGGCGGCGTGAGCTGCGAGGCCCGTCTCGTTCATGGTGGCCGCACGACCCAGGTGTGGGATGCCGAGATCAAGAGCGAAGCGACGGGCAAGACCATCGCGCTGTTTCGCTGCACGCAGATGCTGCTCTACCCGCCGGGAAAGACTGGCGGTCACGCGGCACCGGGAGAACGATCGTGAGCAATGCCGCCATGCACGCCGGTTATCAAAAAGCAAAACCGTTCTACGGCTGGTATGTCGTCGCCGCAGCCTTCGTCGTGACCTTCATCGGCTTCGGCAGCGCCTACACTTTCTCGTCCTTCGTCGAGTCATTGCAGCGGGAGTTCGGCGCCTCGCGCGGCTCGGTGTCGCTGGTGTTCTCCTTTGCGGGCTTCCTGTATTTCGGCCTCGGCGTCGTCTCCGGCCCGCTCGCCGATCGCTGGGGCGCGCGCAGGCTTGCTGGCCTCGGAATGGCGCTGGTTGGTGTCGGCTTGGTACTGGCGGGACAGGCGGCGACCATCCTTCAGGTCTATGCCGCCTACAGCATCGGCATCGGCGCCGGCGTCGGCTGCGCCTATGTCCCGACGCTGGGCGCGGTGCAACGCTGGTTCGTCAGGCGGCGCGGTTTTGCATCGGGCCTCGCCGTCAGCGGGATCGGGGTCGGGACGCTGGTGATGCCGCCGCTCGCGACCTGGCTGATCACAAGCCTCGGCTGGCGTGATGCCTATGTCATGCTGGGCGTTGTCGCCGCCGTCGCCGGCATCGGAGCATCGCTCCTGATCGCCGACGATCCGCGCCGCTACGGCACAGGACCGGATGGCGATCCGCTTGAAGCGGTTTCCGGCGCGCCGCTGCGCCAGGGCGTCTCGATCCGCGGCGCGGTCAAGACCGCCCGCTTCGCCGGGCTTTATGCGGCCTGCCTGATCAGCGCGTTCGGGGTGTTCGTGCCCTTTGTGCATCTGGTGCCCTTCGCCGTCGACCATCAGGTGGCGCCGGCGCTCGCCGTGCTGCTGCTCGGGATGATCGGCGTCGGCAGCACCGCCGGCCGCTTCTTCCTCGGCGGCATCGCCGACCGGGTCGGCCGCGATGCGTTCCTGATTGCGATGTACATCGGCATGGCCGTCTCGCTGGCGATCTGGGCGATCGCCGGCAGCTTCTGGTTGCTCACCGTGTTCGCGCTGCTGTTCGGCGTATTCTATGGCGGCTGGGTTGCGATCCTGCCTGCCGTGGTCACCGACCATTTCGGCGGCCGCAATGTCGGCGGCGTCATCGGCATCCTCTACACCAGCGTCGCGGTCGGAACGCTGCTGGGACCGAGCGCCGCGGGCTTCGCCTACGACGTCAGCCACAGCTACTTCATTCCGGTGGCGATCAGCGCGGCCGCCAATGTGGTCGCAGCGCTGATCGCGATGGCGACGATTCGGACCTCCTCGCCGATCGCGTCAGTCGCGCAGCATTGACGCCTCATGAGACGGTCGCCGCTCGACCATGCTACGCTCGCGATCATGCACTTCGCCTCGCCCAATGCCTGGAATTACCGGCCAGCTGACGATGCCGGCATCGTCGAGCTGGCATCGTGGCGCGGTGCCGGCTCGCTTGGCCTCAGGCCGCATTTCCATGACGAGAGCCAAATCGTGCTGGTGCTGTCGGGGTCGCGCGCCTTCCGCATCGACGGCACGACCGTGACGGTGCCTGCGGGCCATGCCGCGCTCATTCCGGCGGGACTGCTGCATGCACCGATCGCGACACCGGACGAGGAAACGGTCTGCCTGAACGCGTATGTTCCGGCGGGCCGCACCTCCTCATCGCTGCGGGTCATCAGCGTCGGGGCTCGCTGGCAACGCGTCGACCAGATATTGCCCGAACAGATCCTCGAGATCGCCGACGACATCCTGTCCCGCGAACCGTCCCACTCGGCCGGCCTCGCCGACAGGACGACGCTCGGCGTCACCCTGACAGAAAGTGCCGGGCCGATCGGCGCCATCGCCGCAGGCTTCGGGCGAAGCCGCGAAGGCTTCAGCCGCATGGTGAGGCGCGAGCTCGGCGTCTCACCGCACGCCTTCCGGGTGCTGAGCCGGCTCAATCTTGCGCGGCAATTGCTGCGCGCGGGCGAACCGATCGCAGCAGTTGCGGCCGATACGGGGTTTTCCGACCAGAGCCACCTCACCCGCCTGTTCCGCCGCACCTTTGGAACCACACCGGGCGTCTACTGGCGCGATTGAAGCGGCGTCGCAGACGTTCCAGACCGTCCGGCGCCACACCCGCTAGCCTGTTCACCCTGCAAGGGGTGAAGGATGGACATCGAGACAAGTCTTCTGCTGCTCGCGGCCGGTGTCGCGGGAGGCATCATCAATGCGCTGGCGGGCGGCGCGACGCTCATCACGTTTCCGGCGATGCTGGCGGCAGGCCTGCCCGCTGTGATCGCCAATGCGTCGAATGCGGTGGCGATCTCGCCGGGGCATCTGATCGCCGCGCTCGCCGACCGCGGCAGGCTGCCGCCGCCGACACTGCGCACGATCAACTTCGTTGCCGCCTCCACGCTTGGCGGCGCAATCGGCGCCGGGGTCCTGTTGCTGCTCCCCGAGCGGCTGTTCGTGCTGCCGGTGCCGGGCCTGATCGCGTTTGCAACGCTGCTGTTTGCCTTCGCGCCGCAGATCCAGAGCTGGACCGTCGGGCGGCAGACGAGCGCGGCCTTGCCCTCGACCGGCGCGAGCAGTGCTGTTCTCGGGTTGGCGTGTGTCTATGGAGGTTTCTTCGGCGCCGGACTCGGCGTCATCCTGACCGCGGTGCCGTCGATCACGGAGCCCAACGACATCCGGGCGATCAAGGCGTTGAAGAACCTGCTCGCGACCTGCGTGTCGCTCGCCGCCACATTGATCTTCATCGTGCAGGGAGCGGTGCGCTGGCCGGAAACGTTGGTGATGCTGGTCGGCGCCATGATCGGCGGCTATGCCGGTGGCTATTTGATCCGGATCCTTCCCGCGGCCATCGTCCGGCAGTTCGTGCTCGTGGCCGGAGCCGTGATGACCGTGGTCTACGCCGCGCGCTACTGGTTCTAGATGGAGCGAGGGAGCCAAGGCTGGCTCCCGGCTCGATTTTGGTCGAGTTAGTGCGTCGTCATCCAGGCGCGGGCTTCGCGCTGGGCGGCCGCGATCTCGACATCGGACATCTGCTCGGCGACTTCGCGGCGGTGCGCGATCGCGTCGGTGCGTCCCTTGAGCGCCGCCAGGTTGAACCATTTGTGCGCCGCGACGAGGTTGACCACGCCGGAGCGGCCGCTCGCCCAGTACATGCCACGTTCGAACAGCACGTCCTGGATCGCAGTCGCAGCTACCGGGATGGCACTGTCCTGATCGATGACCCCCTGAAACATTGTCGTCATTCCCCTTTTTGTTGTTGGCCGCCCTCCCCCGAGCGCGGCCCCCGTCCACTGTTGAAACACCCTGTTATGTCAGGGCTGATCTATGGATCATGCCCCGCGCTGATCCCTGGGATCACCGCTCACCGTTTGCCGGCTTGTTGGGATGATCATGGCCCATCAAATTTGAAGAGCGGTTTAAGTATCGCGATGAACGGGATGTAAATCGGCGCCGCCAAGCGGGTTTCCCGGAATCGTAGAAGTGCCTGTGCCGCAGGCATTTCCATGCATTCGTGAACGCCGGTTTACCCTGGTGTTTTGGACAACGATAACCATCGCGGCCAATGGCCGACGCCGCCGGCCGCTCGCAGCGGCCATCCGTTTCAAACTTTTACGGAGGGGCCGCAGGGGGGCGCAGATCCCGGCCGACGATCCGCGGGACGTTGAGCGCGATCGGCGCGGGCGCAAACGAACGCGAGGCCGTGCGACCGAACGTCAATCCAGAACTGGAATGGGGAAATGGGTGCCGGGGCGCGAACTGCGCAGGCCGCCGGAACGAGGGGGTCGGCGAACACGTCAGGACCAGATTTCAACTCGGCATTCTCGCCGGTGAAATTGCGGAACCAAGCAGGCTCCGCACCGAACGAAGAAATCTCTGTTTCTTCTGCCGGACCGGTTTTGGGAAGGTTGCCCTCTCCGAAATTCGATCCAGCCGTTTGACCTGATGTCTCGCCGACACCCTCTTTCGTCAGCCAGAGCCTGGGGGTGGGATGTGCCTCTCAGCAGTCCGTCCGGTGGCTCTCGCGACGTGCCGGCATAAGGCCGCCGGCAATCCTCTCAAGGCGAGAGGGTTACTTCTTCTTGGCGACCTTGCGGGTCTTCTTCGCAGTCTTCTTCACTGCGCTCTTCGCCTTCTTCGCCTTCTTCGCCTTCTTTGCCTTCTTAGCCATGTTGCCCTCCGGTATGTGAGATGGCTCTCTACTTCGCTGCGTGCACTCGGGAATCGATATGCACTACTTCCCGAATACACCAACGGATTAAAAAAAACAGTGTCCCGCTTAAGGAAGTGTTGACGCAGCGATGGTCGTACGCGCAGCGCGCGTCGCCGACCAAATCGACGATGCATTCGCGCGACGATGCAAGAAACGCAGCAGCGGCCGACATCGGCATTTGTCAACGTTACAGGAAACGCCTTTATTGCAGGCTCTTTTTGAATTCGCATTCAGTCAATCAACGCGCGATCGTCGTTGCGTTGAGTCGCGAGCTGTGACGAAAAGCGGCGCGGCGCGGGCGCCGAGTCGCAACTTTTGGCAACGAAAAATATTTCGTGGGAAAGATGGCTTTCGCCTCGTTTGAGGTCATCCAGACCCGATTCCGGACGAATCGTGGCTCCGACGATTCGGCGCCGAGGAGCGTCGTCACCACCGCGGACGGAGGGTGTGAGCCAAGATCACGCCGCGTTCACGCGCGCGCGACGACACCAAAGGTGACGGGATGAGAGCATGATCCGGTTGGATCATGCGCCAAGGACAACATCATTGTCCTGTTCGTTCAGATGCCGAGCTTGGACTTCAATAGCTCGTTGACCGCCTTCGGGTTCGCCTTGCCGCCCGACGACTTCATCACCTGACCGACGAACCACTGAAGGGCAGCGGGCTTCGCCTTTGCTTGCTCGACCTTGTCGGGGTTGGCCGCGATGATGTCGTCGACCACCTTCTCGATCGCGCCGAGGTCGGTGACCTGCTTCATGCCGCGCGCCTCGACGAGCGCGCGCGGATCGCCGCCCTCTTGCCACACGATCTCGAACAAGTCCTTGGCGATCTTGCCGGAAATCGCTCCCTCGCCGATCAGATCGACGATCGCAGCGAGTTGCTCGGCCGACACCGGCGAGGCGGCGATCTCGACGCCTTCCTTGTTGAGACGGCCGAACAGTTCGTTGATCACCCAGTTGGCGGCAAGCTTGCCGTCGCGTGCCTTGTCCGCAAGACCTGACAGCACCGTCTCGTAGAACTCCGCGCTCTCGCGCTCGGCCACCAGCACGCTCGCATCGTAGGGCGACAGACCGAAGCCCGTAATAAACCGGGACTTCTTCTGGTCCGGCAGTTCCGGCAGATGCGCCTTGAGATCGTCGACGAAGGCCTGGCTGAACTCGAGCGGCAGCAGATCGGGATCGGGGAAGTACCGGTAGTCGTGCGCCTCTTCCTTGGAGCGCATCGAGCGCGTCTCGCCCTTGTTCGGGTCGAACAGCCGGGTTTCCTGGTCGATCGAGCCGCCGTCCTCGATGATCTCGATCTGGCGCCGCGCCTCGTACTCGATCGCCTGGCCGATGAAGTTGACCGAGTTCATGTTCTTGATTTCGCAGCGGGTGCCGAGCGCGGCCTCGCCGTAACGGCGCACCGAGACGTTGACGTCGGCGCGCAGGCTGCCCTTCTCCATGTCGCCGTCGCAGGTCCCGAGGTAGCGCAGGATCGAGCGCAGCTTGGTGACGTAGGCCTTGGCCTGCTCGGCGTCGCGGATGTCGGGCTTGGAGACGATCTCCATCAGTGCGACGCCGGAACGGTTGAGGTCGACATAGGACATCGTCGGCGACTGATCGTGCAGCAACTTGCCGGCATCCTGTTCCAGATGCAGCCGCTCGATCCCGATGGTGACGCTACGGCCGCCGTCGAGCTCGAGCGACACCTCGCCCTCGCCCACGATCGGCGACTTGTACTGGCTGATCTGGTAGCCCTGCGGCAGGTCCGGATAGAAATAGTTCTTGCGGTCGAACACCGAGCGCAAATTGATCTTCGCGTTCAGCCCGAGACCGGTGAGCACCGCCTGGCGGACGCACTCCTCGTTAATCACGGGCAGCATGCCCGGCATCGCGGCGTCGACCAGCGAGACATGGGTATTGGGTTCGCCGCCGAATGCGGTGGATGCGCCGGAGAACAGCTTTGAGTTCGAGGTGACCTGGGCATGGATCTCCATGCCGATCACGACTTCCCAATCGCCGGTGGCGCTCTTGATCAGTCTGTGCGGGGCGGCAGGTGCGGTCATGGGTCTCGTTGTCCGGATAAGGTGATATCTGGGAAGCATTGGGCTTCGCGCAACCGATCGCGCCAGTCAAGCCGCCTTGCGGCCCCCATTGCAGCCCCCTTGCAGCCCGCGCCGGCACGTGAGGCGCAGATTAAAGCCCTCGCCGGAACTGCTGATAGGCCTTGCTTGCCCGCAGCGCGTCGGCGCCGCCCACAACCAGCTGGTCGACCTGCTCGGGCGGCAGCGAAAGCCGCGTCGGAATAGCGTTCAGGATGCCGGCACGCTCCGGTCCGAGCCGGTCGAAGCCGAGCCGCTCGACATAGATCGCGACGTCGCCGCACTTCCAGCCGGCGCCGACGCCGAGCCTCGTGCGATCCGCCGCCGACAGGCCGCAGCGCCAGCGCTTCAGCTTGCCCGACCAGTCGTTGGCGAGCGCTGTGAACGCCGCGTAGCTCGAGCGCACGCTGGCATCGATCGCGGTGTCGGCGGCGGCCGACACCAGCTCGACGCCGTTCGGCCCTTCCAGCGTCTGCACGAAGTCGCCGGAGATGCCGCGGCCGGCGTCGACCACCAGGAACAGGATGCGCCTGAGCTTGGCTGCCTGCCGTTCGTTCAAAGGCTCGTACGGACGCTGGGCTGCGAGCAGCCCGATGCTCAGCCCCGACAGGCCGTAATTGTCGACGAGGCCGCCGTCGAGCAGTTTGACGTAGCGCATCGAGCCGTCGCGGTAGCGCGCCTGGGCCTCGGCGTAGGAGCGCAGCAGCGGCTGCGCGTTCGGATCGTTGCGCACCCGCTCGAGCCACGGCGGCAGCGGCGCCGCGCAGCCGCCGGGAAAGGTTTCCAGCACGATCGGCGCAAATGCCAGCGGCACCGCGGCGGATGCGGCGACCGCTTCGGCGATACGATAGGAGCGGATGTCGCTGCACAGCGCATCGAACGCCGTCTTGCCGAACACGAACGGCGTGCGGTTGTAGATGTCTGACGCGTTGATCCAGACCCGCGGGCGGCGGTCGTCGGGCAATGCCTCGAACCGCGCGCCATTGAACAGATTGCGATCGAGCCAGTCGGTGAACTGGCTGTCGTTGACGCCGCCGCCCAGCGCGCGCCCGATATTGCCGAGCGAGATCCGGGTCTTCAGTCCCTCCTCGGCGTTGCGCAGCAGGAAGCGCTCGCGGAACTCGTCGAGCGCGGCGCGCCGCTTCAACCCGAAATAGGCGGCGGTGATGGAGCCGCCGGACACACCGGAGACAAAGTCGACGCGGTCGAGCAGCGTCTTGGTGCCTACAGCGCTGGAGCGCGTGCGGTCGAGCTCTTCCAGCACGCCGAAGGAAAACGCCGCGGCGCGCGTGCCGCCGCCGGAGAACGACAGCGCAAGCAGCAGGTCGTCTTCATAGCTTGGCATGTCGCTGATGCCGTTGGTGTCGGCAGCCACGGCGCCGAGCGGCACATTGCCGGGCAGATTGTAGACGGACGCGCAGCCGGCAAGGCCCGCCGCCGTCACGGCCACCAGCAGCGCTGACAGCCATCCCCCTATCCCCGACCCACGCACGAATACTCTCTTGCCGCTGGCCCCCGCCCGGTTCCGTTAGCCTATCACGGCCAATCTGGGCGGCGGCATGGCGGCCGAAACAGGGTTAATGATCGCGGTGCCTCGGCACCGGCAAACTCAGGCGCTCTACGTCAAAAGCGTGGAAACGATCCGCTCCCACTCCGCCTCGAGCGAGTCCTTGGCAACCGGCTGATTGGCGTGGCGATACCAGTAGTCGGCATTGCCGAGATCGCCCTCGACGCGATGCAGATGGGCATGAACCCAGGCCGAGCTGGCGTCGCTGCCGTCCTTCACGAAGTCGTGCGCCTTGTGCCAGTCGCCCTTCTTCGCCCACCACATTGCCGCAAGTTGCGGCGACAGCGCCGCATCAGGCGCAGCGTCCGCGAGACTGGCGCGGAAATCCGTCATCGCTCACCACCATTTCGGCGGCGTGAAGCGGCCGGCCGCCTGTTCGATCACTTCGCCGAGTGAGAATAGCGTCTCTTCGTCGAACGGTCGACCGATCAGCTGCAGGCCGAGCGGCAGACCCTGCGCGTCCTTGCCCGCGGGCACGGCGATGCCGGGCAGGCCCGCCATGTTCACGGTCACCGTGAAGATGTCGTTGAGATACATCTCGACCGGATCGGCACCGCCCTTCTCGCCGATGCCGAACGCCGCCGACGGCGTCGCCGGCGTCAGGATCGCATTCACGCCCTTGGCGAAGCAGTCCTCGAAATCCTTCTTGATCAGCGTCCGCACCTTCTGCGCCCGCAGATAATAGGCATCGTAGTAGCCGGCGGAGAGCACGTAGGTGCCGATCAAGACGCGGCGGCGCACCTCGTCGCCAAAACCGTCGGCGCGGGTGTTCTCGTACATCTCGATGATGTTCTTGCCCGGCTCGCGCAGTCCGTAGCGCACGCCGTCATAACGCGCGAGGTTCGACGAGGCCTCCGCCGGCGCCACGATGTAATAGGCCGGCAGCGCGTATTTGGTGTGCGGCAGCGACACCTCGACGAGCTCGGCGCCGGCAGCCTTCAGCCATTGCGCGCCCTCGCTCCAGAGCTTTTCGATCTCGGCCGGCATGCCGTCGAGCCGATACTCCCTGGGAATGCCGATCTTCATGCCCTTCACGGACTTGCCGATCGCGGCCTCGTAATCAGGCACGGCGATGTCGACCGATGTGGTGTCCTTCGGATCGTGCCCCGCCATCGAGCGCATCAGGATCGCGGCATCGCGCGTCGTACGCGCGATCGGACCGGCCTGGTCGAGCGAGGACGCAAAGGCGACGATGCCCCAGCGCGAACAGCGGCCATAGGTCGGCTTGATGCCGACGGTCGCGGTGAACGCGGCCGGCTGGCGGATCGAGCCGCCGGTGTCGGTCGCGGTTGCGCCCATGCAGAGCGACGCCGCCACCGCCGAGGCCGAGCCGCCTGACGAGCCGCCCGGCACCAGCGTGGTGTTTGAGCCCTCGCGGCGCCACGGGTTGGTGACCGGGCCGAAGCAAGAGGTCTCGTTCGACGAGCCCATCGCGAACTCGTCATTGTTGAGCTTGCCGAGCAGCACCGCGCCGTCGCGCCACAGCTGCGAGGTCACCGTCGACTCGTAGGGCGGGGTGAAGTTGCCGAGGATTTTTGAGCACGCCGTGGTCCTGATATCGCGGGTCGCGAACAGATCCTTGATGCCGAGCGGAATGCCGGCGAGCGGTCCGCCCTCGCCTTTTGCAATTTTCTCGTCGACAGCCTTGGCCATCTCGCGGGCGCGGTCCGGCGTCTCCAGCACATAGGCATTGAGCACGCGCGCGGCTTCGATGGCGGCGAGATGCGCATCGGTCAGCTCAACGGCGGTGAAAGACTTGCCCGCCAGGCCCTCGCGGGCCTCGGCGATCGTCAGCGATGTCAAATCGGTCATTTATTGATCGGGCTGCAGAAGAAGGGAGAAAGGGTCTTGTCGTTGGCGGGGTCGTCCTGCCGCGCCTTGGCGTTTTCCTTGGCGCGCGCAGCGTCGAGCGCCTCGAGGTGGTCGAGCACGGCGTCGATCGCCTCGTTGGGATCGGCGACCTTCCCCTTGCGCTCCATCACATCGAGGAAGTCCAAATAGGCCTTGTAGGCCTTCTCATCGTCGCAGAGCAGACACATCGGACTTTGTCGCTTTTGTTTGACGCGTTTTCTTCACGCGAACCGGTATTCACTTCGCTCGAAAACGCGATGCTAGAGTTACTCGACCACCTTCGGCACCAGGAAGAAGTGGTTCACGGTATCGGGCGCATTGCGGACGATGTCGTCGGCGATCTCGCCGTCATTGACCAAATCGGCGCGCTTTTTCATCTCCATCGGCGTCACCGAGGTCATCGGCTCCACGCCGTCGATATTCACTTCCGACAGCTGCTCGACAAAGGCCAGCATCGCGTTCAATTCCCCCTGGAGATGGGGAACTTCGGCGTCGCTGACCGCGATCCGTGCCAGATGGGCGATGCGGCGGACGGTCGTGGCGTCTACGGACATTATATAGGGCCCCAAGGCTGAAAAGGTCAGCCCGCCGTATAGCAGAGGCCGGTTTTGCGCCGCAACCGCGCCGGGCGCGCGGCTGGCCTCAGCCCCCCTGTCGGACGGCCGGTCAGGCGCCCGGCAGCCGACGATTCCGGCGGCAAAACCCGCGACGAAACCACTTTGCGGACCCGGCGCAGTCGTCCTGAAACATTCGCGGCGCCTACTCGCCTCAAATAGAAAAGTACGGGAGTCCGTCATGTCGATGCGTGAGACCACCCCCCAGCCGGGAGGCTGGGACCCTGCCCTCTGGTCGATCGGTACCGCGATCGGTGTCGCGATCCTTTACGTGGCCTGTCTGGTCTGAACGAGACGAGAAATAGCCATGTCCCAAGCAAAAATTCTGCAGGACAAGGCCGAGATGTTCGAGCGCCGCGCCGAAAGCGCCACGGATCCGATCTCCCGGCAGCACTACAAGGAAATGGCCGCGCATTATCGCAGGCTTGCGACCGAGCATCTGGAGATCAACCAGAGCGAGCCCGCGCGTCAGGCCTGAGATAGTGCCCCCATCCGCGCCAGCGCGGCGCCGGCCAGCGCCCGGGTCAGCTCGGCTGCGGGCATTTCCTTGCCCATCCGCACCGCCTGCCCGGCCCACAGATTGGTGAAATCGACCTTGCCCTGTTTCTCGGCAGCCGCCTTCAGCGGGCCGAGCGCGGTCGCCGCATGCGGGAATGCCGGCGCGTCCGGTGAGATCGGGCCGACCTCACGCATCACGCGGTTGGCGACGCCGCGCGCCGGACGGCCGGTCATCACATTGGTGATGACGGTCGATTCGTCGCTGGCCTGCGCCAGCGCGATCCGGCCTGCCGCGGTCACCTTGGACTCCGGGCAGCGCAGATAGGCGGTGCCGATCTGCACGGCGGAGGCCCCGAGCGCGAACGCGGCCGCGATCCCGCGTCCATCCGCGATGCCGCCGGCCGCGACGACCGGCAGCTTCACCGCATCGACGACCTGCGGCAGCAGCGAGAACGTGCCGGGCTGCTCGGCGATGGTCCCGGTCAGGAACATGGCGCGATGGCCGCCGGCATCGGCGCCTTGCGCGATGATCACGTCGACGCCGTTCTCCTCGAGCCAGATCGCCTCCTTCACGGTGGTGGCCGATGACATCACGGTCGCACCCGCCGCCTTCACCCGCTGCAGCAGTTTTGCCTCCGGCAGGCCGAAATGGAAGCTGACGATTTCGGGCTTCAGCTCCTCGACCACCGCACAGAATGCCGCATCGAACGGCGCACGGTTCGCGGCGTTGATCGGCGCATCCGGATCGAGGCCGTGTTCGCGATAGTAAGGCGCGAGCCGCTGTCGCCATTGCGCCTCGCGCGCCGGATCGGCGTCGACCGCCTTGTGGCAGAAGAAGTTGAGGTTGATCGGCGCTGACACGCGCTGGCGGATGATGTTGACCTGCTCACGCGCCTTCTCGGCCGACAGCATCGCACATGGCAGCGAGCCGAGCCCGCCGCCCTGTGCCACCGCGATCACCAGCTCCGCATCCATCACGCCGGCCATCGGCGCCAGCACGATCGGGAACTCGGTCTTGAAACGATCGATCAATCGACGGTCTGGCCACATGGTGTGTCTCGCGCGTGTTCAGGTCAGAGAGGAAAGAGAATTGCGCCGGCCGAGCAGGCTTTGCTCGGCTTCGGTGACGATGCGGCCGACGATCTCGGCCGCCGGAACGATATCATGGATCAGCCCGACGGACTCGCCGGCAAACACCGCGGCGATGTCGAAATTGCCCGCAGCGCGCGCAGCGGCGTATTCCGCCGCGATCTCGTCCGCGCGCTGCATCAGCTCGATCTCGCGGCCGCTCCAGCGCTGCAGATGGTCGTTGGCAAGCGATCGCGCGGTGAACGGCGCCGGCCACATCAGCTTGCGCGACCAGTCGAACACCACGCCGCGCACCGTCTCACCGCTCTTCGCCGCGCAGATCAGCTGCTTCGCCTGCTCCGGCGCGTCGGCCTCGACGCTGGCATAGAACCGCGTTCCCATCAGCACGCCGGAGGCGCCGAGCATCATCATCGCCGCGAGGCCGCGCCCGTCCGCGATGCCGCCGGCCGCAACGACCGGCACGCGCCCCGCCGCGAAGTCGATGATCGCAGGCACGATGTCGAGCGTGGTGCGCGAGGCGCCGTGACCGCCCGCCTCGGTGCCCTGCGCGATCAGGATGTCGGCGCCGCAATCGAGCGCCGCTTGCGCCATCTCCTCGCTCTGCACCTGGCAGATCAGCAGCGCGCCGGCCGCCTTGATCTTGGGTGCGAACGGAGCGGGATCGCCGAACGACAGCATCACCGCGCGCGGCTTCGCGTCGAGCGCGATATCGATCAGCTCGGGCTGCTTGGCGAGGCTCCAGGTGATGAAGCCGATGCCGAACGGACGGCCAAATCCCCTGAGCGTCGCGGCCTCCGCCTCGAGCCAGGCGCGGTCCCCGTAGCCGCCGCCCAAAATGCCGAAGCCGCCCGCGTTGCTCACCGCCCTGACCAGCCGGCTCCCCGTGATCATGGCCATCGGCGCCAGCAGGATCGGATGTGTGATGCCCAGACGTGCCGTCAATTCGGTGCTGATCGGCATGCGCTCGCTCCCTGTTCTGGACTTGCTCTTCTGGACTCGAAGCCTAAGCGGGCCTAACATTCTCGGAAAATGAATACTATAGAACGCTACCATCTCTAATTCAGAACGGTGGTCTCCCATGGAATTGACCGACCTCCTCACCTTTTCCACGGTTGCCCGGCTCGGCGGCATCACCCGGGCTGCAGAAGAGCTCAACACCGTGCAGTCCAATGTCACCCAGCGCATCAAGGCGCTGGAGGCCGAGATCGGCACCGCGCTGTTCGAGCGTCACAGCCGGGGCATGTCGCTGACCGGCGCCGGCCGCCGCCTGTTGCCATATGCGCAGCGCATGGCGGCGCTGTCGCGCGAAGCCGTGCTCGCCGCGCGTGACGATGGCGAGCCGAAGGGTCCGCTGTCGATCGGCTCGATGGAGACCACCGCCGCGGTGCGGCTGCCGGCGCTGCTTGCCGAATTTCATCGCCGCTATCCGGCGGTGCGCCTGACCTTGCGCACCGCGCCGACGGCCGACCTCGTGGCCGCCGTGCTCGATGGCTCGCTCGACGGCGCCTTTGTCGCCGGCCCGATCGAGCACGCCGAACTCACCGCAACGCCCGCATTCGCGGAGGAACTGGTGCTGGTCACCGCGCAGCGCTGGACGTCGCTCGCCGCGTTGCGCGCCGGCACGCCGGAGTCGGGCCCTACCGCGCTGGTGTTCCGCACCGGCTGCACCTACCGGCAGCGGCTCGAACAGGTCTTCACCGAATTCGGCTGGCCGTCGGCGGTCCGCTTCGAGTTCGGCACGCTCGACGGCATGATCGGCTGCGTCGCCGCCGACATGGGCGTCACCCTGCTGCCGCGCGCCGTCGTCGAGCGCGATCATGTGCAGCGCGACGTCCATATCCACAAGCTCAACCCGCAGCACGCGCTTGTCGAGACGTTGTTCATCCAGCGCCGCACCGCGCACCAGTACAGTCCATTGCAGGGTCTCGCCGCATGCCTTGGCGGCGACGAGCGGGTGATTGCCGCCTGAGGCAATCCATGTCCGCCCAGCACCGCATCGATCGCCGCCTCGTCCGCATCTAGAGCCTGATATCGTCGACCGTCTCTATCCGGCGCGGGCCGACGGCGGTCGCCTCGTGGGTGTCGACGGAATCGAGCTCGCCGAAATCGAGCTTGGTCAATTTCGTCAGGTCCGCGATCGAGACCTGGAAGACCTTGACGTCCGCCTCGGACAGCTTCTCCTCGATCCGGTCGATATCCATGATGAGGTCGCGCTGGCTCATCAGGAACGCAGCAGCCTTCAGTCCGCCATTGTCGTCGTCCTTGGTGAGCAGGATCTTCCAGAAATATTTTGGGATCTGCACGCCGCCGAAGCTCGGGTCCTTGTGCGCCTTGCCGGCCGGATTGGGCAGATCTCCGCCGTCGGCGTCGGGCCCGTCGAACACCGGCCCGTTCATGACGATGCCCTTCTTCTCGTCGTTTAGCAGCACGTCGCGCGTATAGTCCTCCAATCCGGCCCACAATTGCTTGCCCTGGTTGAACGAGAAGAACTGCGGCGAGCAGTTGGTGAAGTGGAAGGAATCGTCGCCATGCTGCTTGGCCTGCTTGACCGTATCGCCCCACGTGGCGTCGAGGCGGCGGACCAGGTGGCCGCGATCGAACGGATTGGCGCTGCGGTCAGCTTCGAAGGTCGATTGCTTCTTGTAGAACTCGTCGCCGATCTGGAACTCGGGGTCGATGCGGGTATCCTTGAGCCAGGAGTCGCCCTCGCGCTTGCCGACATCCTGCTGCTTGCCGCCGTCGATGTTGACGCAACTGAAGAAGGCGAGCTTCCGCTCCTTGTTCATCACCACGCTGTAGTTGAAATATTTCAGCTCGGACTTCCCCGAACTGCCCTTGAGCGTCGTCACCTTCGATTTCAGCCCGGCCGGAATCTTCGGCAGCGGCACCGACAGCTTGCCGCTGCCGATGAAGTTGGCCTTGTATCCCGGCCGCGAGCCGAGCGTGGTCTGGTCGATGTGGACCGCCTCCATCGCCATGCCGGTTGCGGGTCCGATCTGCGGTCCGGCAGGGACGATCGGCGGCGCTGTGACCGCCGGCGGCGCGGCGGGCGGCGCTGCAAGCGGCATGACCAGCCGCTTGATGACAGGCATCGGAACGCGGATCGGCACCACGAGGGTGGTCGCATCGCCGGTCTGCTCCAGCCACAGATTGGCGCCGGCGATGGGCGGAAGCATGCTGAGGCTCTCGGATCCTGGCGGCTGTGACGGCGGCCGAGGCGGAGGCGGCGCCTGCTGATCGAGCACCGGCTTGATCACCGGATTTGCGGCGACTGCGACCTTGAGGTCGGCGACGATGGCGCTGACGCGGCCCCCCTCATTGGCGATCCAGTCGATCAGCGTCTCGTCCATCGAGGCATCCCAGACCTTGCCGTCCTTAGTCAGGGTACGCCCTTGCGAATCCTTCCTCGGCACGCCGCTGTGATGCAGCGCGATCACCTGCCAGAACCGGTTGAAGGCCGGAGAGCCCGAGGATCCGGCAGTGGTGTCGGTCATGTACCAGACGAAGTCGCCGACATATTTGAGCAGCTTGTTCTCGCGCACACAGACCTGCTTGAGCTCGCCGCCGGGATGCTGGATGATGGTGAGATATTCGCCGGGATCGCCCTTGCCGGGCTCGCCGTTGAGTGGCAACCATCCCCACTCGGCAAGCTCGCGTCCCCCCGCCTGTGAGGTTGGCGCCACCGCGACAATCGAAAAATCCAGCCGGTCATTGGTGTAGAAAAATCTCTCGGGCAGAAAGCCGAACCGGACCGGCGTGCGCTCCATCCCGGCAATGTCGAACTCATAGTCGAAATCCGCGATCGAGTTGGCGGCGTCGGCGGGCTTGCCGAAGACATGATGGTTGGTCATCAAAAGACCTGGACCGATCAAGAAGCCGGTCGCGTAGCCGACCAGGTTGGCGCGTGCATCCTTCAGCTGAATGCGGCAGATCGAGCGCGACGCCAGCGTCCCCTTGGCCAGGTAGTTGATGCTGTCGAGGTCGTTGCCCTGGATAATCCGCTCGAGCCCGATCTGGACCATGGTCGGATCGTCGGTCTGCTCCAGGAGCTGGCGCTGGCGCAGCTGCTTCCGCTCGACCGACATCTTGATCGGACCGTCGCCGAGCTTGCGGTTGAGCTCGGTCGGTGAAAAATCGGCTTGCTTGAGGCGTTGCTCCGAGGCGGCGATGAGACTCGGCTTGATCAGCATGATGGTCTCCGCTCAAAATGAAAAAGGAAATTTCCGCGCGCGAGACCGGCGGAGCGCGCATCCGCAAAAGTCGCATCATCGAAACGAATCGGCGGTCGCCGGGATCGCAACCTAAAATGATACTATACTTTACATTCCCGTATATGGAGAACAGATGTTCGTGAAGGAAGCGCGACATCCGGAACGACAATTTGCCGCACCGGCCACGCGCATGGTAAGCGCTAGCGCCATGCCCGCCCCCATCCTTCCCTTGATCGAAGCCGCGCCGCACTGGCCCGACCGCGGCGCGCTTGTCGGCCTCGACCTCGGCACCAAGACCATCGGCGTTGCCGTCTCCGATCCGGACCGGCGGCTTGCCACCGGCGTCGAGACCATCAAGCGCAAGCAATTCAAGGCCGACGCGGCCCGGCTGCTCGCGATCGCGGCCGAGCGCAACGCCGTCGGCTTCGTGCTGGGCCTGCCGATCAACATGGACGGCAGCGAGGGCCCGCGCGCGCAATCGACCCGGGCGTTCGCCCGCAATCTCGCGGGCCTCACCGCGCTGGCGATCGGGCTGTGGGACGAGCGGCTGTCGACCGCGGCGGTCGAGCGCGAGCTGATCGGGATGGACGTCAGCCGCGCGCGCCGCGCCGAGGTGATCGACGAGCACGCCGCGATCTTCATCCTGCAGGGTGCACTCGACCGGCTCGCGAAGCTGCGCGGGGACCGCTGAGGATGGCCGTGGTGATCGCGGCGCTGCTGCCGGTGTTCCTCCTGATCGTGCTCGGCTTCGTCCTGAGGCGCACGCTGATGCGGCTCGACACCGAATGGCACGGGCTGGAACAGCTGACCTATTACGTGCTGTTCCCGGTGCTTTTGGTGCAGACGCTGGTGAGGGCCGATCTGACCAAAGTGCCGGTCGCAGGCGTCGGCGGCGCGCTGCTGCTCGCCGCGCTCGTGATGAGCCTGCTGTGTCTCGCGCTGCGTGGCCCGCTCGCCCGCGCCGGGGTCGATGGCCCGGCTTTCAGCTCGATCTTCCAGGGCGCGACCCGCTGGCAGACCTATGTCGCGCTGTCGGTGTCGCGCAATCTCTATGGCAGCGTCGGGCTGGCGCTGGCCTCCGTCGCGATGGTCGCGATCATCCCGCTGGTCAACGTCTTCAGCGTCGCCGTACTGGCGAAATATGCCTCGTCCGAGAAGCGCACTGTGGGCGCGATCGTGATGACGGTCGTGAAGAACCCGCTGATCTGGGCCTGCGTGATCGGACTCGCCATCAACGTCGCGCACATCGCGCTGCCGCAGATCTGGCACGATGTCGCCGACGCGCTGGGCGGCTCGTCGCTCGCGATCGGCCTGCTCGTCACCGGCGCCGGCCTGCATCTGGAAGGCATCTTCCGCCCCGGCCTCGCCGCCAGCGCCGCGCTGGTCCTGAAGCTGGTCGCAATGCCCGTCCTGACCGTCGCACTCGCCGTGTGGTTCGGCGTCAGCGGCGCCAATCTCGCCATCGTCGCGGCCTGCGCCGCGGTGCCGACCTCGCCGTCAGCCTATGTGCTGGCGCGCCAGTTGGGCGGCGACGCCCCGCTGCTCGCCCAGATCATCACGCTGCAGACGATTCTGGCGGCGGTCACGATGCCGGTCGTGATTGCCGCGGTCGGGCTTTAGACCTCCTCATAAGATCATCACGTCCGCTTCTGCTGACAGGTAGCCCGTCGCTCGAAGAATGGCGCCACGCGGCCCGCGCATTCGCCATCGATCCTGCCCCATGCTTTACTCCGCCTCGCCGTAAGAAGTGCTCCGAAAGAGCCAAGAATATTCAGGGAGAGAATTTGATGACGATCGCGCGACGAAATCTGCTCAAAGCGGGAGCGTGCGGAATCGCCGCGTCACTGGGTGCGCCCTTTGTCGGCCGCCCCGGATGGGCTGCGGCCCCGGCTCATACCTTGAAGCTGACGTTTGCCGATACTCAAGCGCATCCTCTCTACGAGGTCCTGAAGCGCTTCTCGGAGGACGTCTCGAAGCGGACCTCCGGTGCGGTCTAAATTCAGGTGTTCAGCATCGGTCAGCTTGGCAGCGGGACCAACATCCTCACCGGCCTGCAGACCGGCATCGTCGATTTTTGCGCTCACACATCCGGCTTCATCGACACCATCTTTCCCAAGTTTCAGGTGCTCGACCTTCCGTTCCTGTTCCCCGATTCGGCTTCGGCAGAAAAGCTGCTCGACGGGCCCGTCGGCTCCAAATTCATGGATATGCTCCCGACCAAGGGAATCTATGGTCTGGGCTGGGGGCACTGGGGGTGGCGCGTCGTTTCGACCATCGATCGCAAGGCTCCGGAGCCTTCCGACATGAAGGGATTGAAGATCCGTGTCCAGCCCGGCGCTATCTTCGCCGCGACGTTCAAGGCGCTCGGCGCAAGCCCGGTCGCCATCGACCTGACCGAAGTCTACCTCGCCCTGTCGCAGCGCGTCATCGATGCCGTCGAGACGCCGATGATCTCGCTCGCTGCCACCAAGCACGATGAGATCGTCAAAACGATCAATCTGACCAATCAGGTTTACAACGTCGGTGTCATGATGGCGAGCAAGTCGAAGTTCGACGCGCTGCCGAAGGACGCACAGGAGGCAATCCGCGCCGCCAGCGCAAATCTCACCAAGGATTGGCGTTCGACGATCGCCACGGCGAGCGAGCAACGAGCAGCCGGCTACAAGGCCAAAGGCCTGACCATCGTGGAACCGAACCGCGACGATTACCGCAAGGCCACCGCAAGCGTCTATCCGCAGTTCAAGGATATCATCGGCGCCGATCTCTACGATGCGGTTCTGAAGGAAGTCGGACATGCATGAAGCGCTCTCGCCGGTGGCTGACGGCGAGCTCGCGAGACCTCATCCTGAACGACAGGAGTCAGCGCGCGGGCCGGTGGCCAATGGGGTCCGCGCAGCGCTCAACGGGATAGACATGGCGTTCAGGGCGATCCTTGTGATCGCGCTGGTGATCCAGCTCGTGATCGTGCTTGTCGGCATCGTCTCTCGGTTCTGGTTCGACGAGTCCATCTTGTGGGCCGACGAGGCTGCGAAGCTGTTCCTGTCGCTGACGGCATTCGTCGGCGGGGCGCTGGCGTTCCGGGCCCGCCATCACACGACCGTCGAATTCCTGACGGCGAAGTTCTCGCCCCGCTGGCGCAATTCGCTCGCGATCGGCATGGACCTGCTGGTCCTGATCGCCGCGGTCGTGGTGGGCGATGTCTCGCTCGACCTGATCTCGATTTCCGCCACGTCGGATACGCCCATCCTCCAGATCAACCAGGCCTGGCTGGTGCTCCCGCTCGCTGTCGGGCTCGGGCTGACCGCCCTGTTCGCGCTCGAGCGTCTGGCGTTTGAAAGTCGGGCCAGCGATCTGATTCCCGCAGCCGTCGTTGTCGCGCTGCTTGTCGGGCTGATCTACGCGGCGAGCGCGATGCCGCCATCGCTGCACCTGCCCAACGGAACGGCGCTCGCCGTCATGCTCGTTGCTTTCCTGCTTGCGATTCTGCTCGGCCTCCCGGTCAGCTACGCGATGCTCCTTGGATCGGTGACCTTTCTCATGGTCAGCGGCGTCGCGCCGCTGATCGCCGTCGCCCAGAACGCCTTTGACGGCACCAGCAACTATATTCTGCTCACCCTGCCGTTCTTCATCTGGGCGGGCCTGATCATGGAGAAGGGAGGCATCAGCCTCCGGCTGGTCCGCTTCGCCATGACGCTCGTGGGTCACATGCGCGGCGGCCTGCTCCAGGTGGTCGTTCTGACCATCTACATGGTTTCGGGTATCTCCGGCTCCAAGATCGCCGACGTCGTCGCGGTCGGCTCCGTGCTGCGGCGAGAGCTCCAGCGCCAGGGCTACAAGCCCGAACAGGGCGCCGCGGTGCTGGCGGCCTCCGCGGCCATGTCGGAGACGATCCCTCCAAGCCTCGCGATGCTGGTCCTGGGTTCGGTCGCTCCGATCTCGATCGGAACCCTGTTCATCGCCGGATTGATGCCCGCAGCGGTTATCGCGTTGTTGCTGATGCTGTTGAACTATGCGTTGTCGCGACGCGCCAACACGCCATCCGCCCCGCGCGCGACCGCATCCGAATTGCTGAGCGCGACAGGCGGGGCCATTCTGCCGCTGGTCATGCCCGTGATCATGGTGATCGGCATTCGCTTCGGTGTCGCTACCCCGACCGAGGTTTCGAGCGTCGCCGTGCTCTATGGCCTGGTGCTCGCATTCGGCATCTACCGCGCCGTAGGCCTGGCGGCACTGTACGAAATTGCCGTGGAATCCTGCCTCCTTGCGGGGATGGTGCTGTTCATCATCGCAGCGGCGTTCTCGTTTGGATGGACTTTGACGGCCGCGAACCTGCCGGCGAACCTGGCCATGTTGCTGCATTCCGCCGGCGACAACCAAACGGTCTTCATCCTCGGAACGATCGTGCTCCTGATCGTCGTCGGCTCGCTTCTGGAAGGTCTTCCGGCGCTGATCATTCTCGGCCCGCTGCTGATGCCGATCGCGACCGGCTACGGCATCGACATCATCCACTACAGCATGATCATCATTCTCGCGATGGGCGTCGGCATCTTCGTCCCCCCGATCGGCATCGGTTTCTATGTGTCCTGTTCGGTGTCGAACAGCCGGCTGGAGGCGACCGGACGCGCCATGCTGCCCTATCTCGCCGTCCTGCTCCTGGGCGTCCTGATCGTGGCTTTCGTCCCCTGGTTCACGCTCGCCGTGCCGCACCTGATCCAGGGACGCTGATCGCGAGAGACGGCTGTGGGAGCGGCTTTCAGAATGATCCATCACTCGGTGGATCGGAGCACCGGCCATGCCCGTCTGCTTGGCCGACATCCGCGTCCTCGCTGCCTATCGGGGACAGTCGTCGGGCGCAGCCTTTCCTGCGAACCGTGCACTCGTCCAGTCGAGCACGGCTTCGGTGCTGGCCTGAGCTGCCCTTCCGTGTCCGATATTTGGCATCGAAAGGATGCGCACTTTGCTGCCAGCGCTACACAGCGCCGCGGCATAGTTCTCCGTCACCTGAGGTCGAATGATCACGTCATCCAATCCTTGGGCCAGAAAGACCGGAACCTCGGCAGGCAGGGCGCCGGGCGAATTCTCGGTCAACAGCGTGTGCCAGGGCTCAACGTCGGACGGATGCTTGGTCGTCAGGAAATACTGTTGCAGCGGCCGCTCGGTGCGTTGACGGATCCATATGTCGAACGGTCCTTCGATGCATTCCTTGGCAAGTTCGTCGATGGCCGGCATGGCCCTCCGGTCAACCACCCTATCCATCTTGGCATCAAAGACTCTTTGCCAGGACCACAACGTCATCGCCGTAATGTTTTTCCCACCGACAGAATCGATGTCTTCGTTCATTAGCTTCACGAGGTCGGTGGCGGGGGCCGCCGCCGCGACACCGAGCAGCGCCAGTTCGGGCGCGTAGGCTTTTGCAATGATGCCTGTGAACAGCGCGGCATGGCCACCCTGCGAATGGCCCCAGACCACAAATCTGCGGCCGCCTCCGGCACCTGGCAACTGGGCGGCAACCCGGGCGGAGTCGATCACTGCACGGGCCTCGCTGATGCCGACCAGATAGGGAGCGGACCCTCGGTCCCTAGTCCAGGATAGTCGGTTGCGGCAACCACGTAGCCGTCGCGTACGAACGACCGCAGCCCCTGGATCTGCTGAAATAAGAAGATAGCCAGCGACGGCGCACAGCGCGGTACGATTCCCGACGTTGGATGGGCCCAGGCCACGATCGGCCTGCCAGCCTGCGGCGGATCACCCGACGGCACAATCACGACGCCCGACACGAGGATCGGCTTGTTGTCAAATCCGGTCGAGCGATAAAGCACACGGTAAGCTGTGGCGCCGAGGGGAGCGCCGTCGATCACCTCCTGCCGAACGAGCGTGCCGGGCGCTCCCGCAACCGCGGATGCCGGTGCACGGTAGAATGCGGTTTGTGCGCCTGCTGCCTCGGCACCGGTGAGCATGCACAAGAGTACAAGCGCGAACCTGAAACTCGTCGGCATGGCTCATGATCCATAGATGAACTTGAGTTCTCCGCTGACGCGGAGCGCAATGCTGACGCCATCAGACAAGAACTGGATACTGTCCAGCGTAACACCGCTGAGTTTTCCCTCCATGCGGAAGCCGTTCTTCAACGGCCGATTCAGCCGCTCATTGGCGGCGTTGAGGAGGTTTTGATACGCGAGGCCGTAGCCGATACCCGGAATTTCCTTCAGCTGATCGAGATTCTGATTCTGCAATTGGGCCGCCTCGGACCGATCGGGCGAACTGCTGGCCGCCAGATTGGAAATCCTCATCGATTGCTGACCGGAGTCGACGTTTAGCGCGCCCGACAGGTAGATCCATTCGCCCGCGGCGCTATCGCTAGCACCGGGTCTGACGATGCGAGCGCCGATCACGAGCTTGCCGGACGACGGATAGACCTGCACTTCCTTCACGGCTGAGCCGACCTTGCTGGCGGACAGAACCTGCATGATCTTGTCACGCAACGTGCCGTAGTCGACACGCACGGGAAGCAGGATATCGAACCTGCCGGGTTGGCTGATGCCGTTACCGAGCGGCGGCAGCGGCGTCGGTGTCAAGGCGGATGGTGCCTGGCCGACCAGCGTTTGTGCCGCGCCACTCAATTCAAGCACACCCGAAAGGCTTCTTGCATTGGCATGCACGCCAGCGAAGGCGGCACTTGCCGGCGTCATTTGCAGCCAGACTGGAGGATCCTGCGAAACCTGAATCGGCTGAAATGCCAGCTCCCAGGCCTTGGCTGCCTTGTCGCGCAGGTCGAGGCGTCGCGCCGCCTCCCTCGCATGCTGCCGTATCCGGCCGAGCTGTTTTCGGATGCTGGGTTCAGCGTATTTTGTCAGCGCGATATCACGCCCGAGAACATGCAGGACCGGCGGTTCACTCCAATGAAAGGAATCGGCAAAATTCAGGTTGATCGACCAGTCCTTGTTCAGCGTCGGTCTGGATTCGATGTCTACCACGGCCCGTCCTTGAGCATCGCCGTGAATGCGGGAGGTAAACCGGTTGGCACCCTGACCTTCGATGCTCCCAAAGATCGGAACCGAGCCGACGATGCGATCATCGTAGCCACGCAGAGAAACAGGTCCTCGATCGACAAAGCCGTCTACGTCACAGTTTGCTCTGACCCTGAACACCAGAACGCGCCGATTAACGCAGCCGATGCGTTCGTCAATAGTCGCCAGCCGTTTTGGAATATCGCGTTCGATCGCGGAAGCGATCGACGGCAATCCGAACTCAACAACCGCTGAAATTCTCGAAGTGGTCGACAGGGTTGACGGCTGATCGGGCATGACAGGTGGCTTTTCGGCCGCGACCGCCCGTCCGGCGAGGCATATGCCGCACAACAGAACGAAATGACCGAGACAATTCCGCGGCCCGCGCTGGTAGCGATCCATTTTCGCTTTCCCTGATCGAACTGATAATCCGCGCATGGTTCTTTGCGCGCAGCCTAGCAGGGGTTCGCATACCTCGCTCGCATGGCTGCAAATCAATTATGAGCCATGCGTTGAGTGCGGAACGGATCAACCGATCAGCCCGCCAGCCACCAGGTCTGGATCGTGGCCGCGAGGTTGTTCAGCCCGTGCAGCAGGATGGTCAGCCAGGTGGAGCCGGTGCGATAACGGAGGTAGCCGAACAGCAGGCCGATCGAGAGCACCTCGCAGAGGAAGAACCAGTCGTACTGGAGGTGCATGACGGTCCAGACGATCGACGACAGCAGGATCGCGCCGTAAGGGCCGAGCGAGCTTTCCGACCAGCCGCGATACAGCCAGCCGCGCGCGAACAGCTCCTCCCAGAGCGGCGCGGCGACAGCGAAGGCGATCACCAGGAGCCACAGCGCGCTGTGCTCCTGCGCCGATTTCAGCACATCGCCCATGAAGCCCGGCGTCACCTCGCGGCCGGCGGCACGGGACACCATGTCCCAGGCGCCGACCAGCACGACCAGCGCGACGATTCCGATGATGACGTTCTTCCACGACGTGCCGCGCAGCCCGAGATAATCGGCGAACGATATCCGGGTCCCGCGGATCGCCAGCCACAGCGCCAGCACCACCATCGGCAGGCCGGCGAGCACCGAGAGCGAGATCGTCAGGCCGTCGGCAACCACATGGGTGATGCCGGCCACCGACAGCTCTGCGCCTTGTGCCATGATGCGGTAGACGATGACGGCGACCTGGCCGAGGAACATCGCCGCGAAGATGACGAGGCCCCACAGCGCGGTGCCCCAGAACTTCCAGACCCGCGGGGGACGTGGTGGCGGTGTAACCGCCGCCGGCGGAGTATCGGGATTGAGTGCGTCCATCAGCAAACCTTCATGGCAGCGCCCGCGCCAGCAGCGCGCGCTGATCGGCATCGGATAGGTCCACCGCGCCGTACATGCCGGCGTGGCGTTCGGCAAGCCGTGTCGCCGCAAACAGCTCGGCATTCTCAGGCGAGACCTGGTTGAGCGCCGCGGCGGCCGCCAGCAGCGCAAGCTTCTCGACCGCCAGCCGTGCGATGCGCTCGCTGTCGGGGCGGCGGAACGATTGTCCGATCGACGCGACGGTCTCCGCGGCACCCGGCAGGCCCTTGGTCTCGTCAGCGAGCGCGCGCAGCACGGCGAGCGCGGCATCGGCCTCGCGGCCGAGCGCACGCAGCACGTCGAGGCACATCACGTTGCCGGAGCCTTCCCAGATCGCGTTGACCGGCGACTCCCGGTAATGCCGCGCCAGAATGCCCTCCTCGACATAGCCGTTGCCGCCGAGGCATTCCATCGCCTCATAGAGGAAGGCCGGCGCGCTCTTGCAGATCCAGTATTTGATCGCCGGGGTCAGCAGCCGCACATAGGCGGCCTCGCCTGCGTCGGTGGGCGCACGATCGAAGGCGCGGCAGAGCCGCATCACCAGCGCGGCCTGCGCCTCGACATGCAGCGCCATGTCCGAGAGCACCGCCTGCATCAGCGGCTGGTCGGCCAGATGTTTCTGGAACACGCTGCGATGGCGCGCGTGATTGAGCGCATGCGCCAGCCCCGAGCGCATCAGCCCGGCGGAGGCGATCGCGCAATCCTGCCGCGTCAGCTGCACCATCTGGATAATGGTGCGGATGCCCTTGCCCTCCTCGCCGATCAATTCGGCATGGGCGTCGTGGAATTCGACCTCCGACGAGGCGTTGGAGCGGTTGCCGAGCTTGTCCTTCAGCCGCTGGAAGTGGATCGCATTGACCGTGCCGTCGGGCGCAAAGCGCGGCATGAAGAAGCAGCTCAGCCCCTGCTCGGCCTGCGCCAGCACCAGGAACGCGTCGCACATCGGCGCCGACATGAACCATTTATGCCCGGTGATGCGCCAGGCATCGCCGTCGCGCTCGGCGCGCGTCATGTTGGCGCGCACATCGGTGCCGCCCTGCTTTTCGGTCATGCCCATGCCGAGCGTCATGCCGCGCTTGGTCCACCACGGCGCAAAGCTCGGGTCGTAGGCGCGCGTGCCGATCACAGGCATCGTCCTCGCCAGAATGTCCGGCTGTGAGGCCAGCGCCGCGACCGAGGCGCGCGTCATCGTGATCGGGCAGAGATGGCCGGTCTCGACCTGCGCCGCGATATAGAATTTTGCGGCGCGCACCACTTCGGCCGCCCCGCCGGCCGGCCTGCCGTCCGCGGTCCAGGTCGAGTTGTGCACCCCGGCATGCGCGGAGTGCGCCATCAACTCGTGATAGGCCGGATGAAACTCGACCTCGTCGCGGCGGTTGCCCCTGGCATCGAACGTCCGCAGTTTCGGCGTGTTCTCATTGGCGACGCGGCCGCGCTCCGCCATCACGGCAGATCCCCAATGCTTGCCGAAATCGGACAGCTCAGCCCTCGCCGCCGCGCCGCCATTGGCGGCGACGGCCGCGACCAGCGGCGCGTCCGCCGTGAACAGGTCGACATCCCAAAACGGCGGCGACTGGTTGAAGACGTCGTGGGTGGCGAACGGAGCCTGCGTCATGGTCTCCTCGAAGATCGGTCTCACTGCGCGGACAACCGGTCTCCGCCGGGGTGGATCACGGGCCAGCCGTGGCGCAATGGAATCGATGGATCATAAGCCTGCGCGCCGGCGCCGGGCAGCGAAAAAATGCGCTTCAGCCAGGACGTGTACTCAAAAATGGGCCCGCGCGGTGCAGGCAGGTGACTTCCGTTCTGGCCCCGAAGTCGGGCATCGGTGAGAGATGATGAAGGCATGTCCGCTAAGGGCCAGAACCGGAAGTCGCCGCAATCAGATCAGTGGAATTGATAGTTCAGCCCGACGCGCAAGATGTTGTCGGTGAAATGGGTGTGCGTGGTGATAGTGCCGCTGAAGGGCGATGTGATTAACCCCGAAACCGGGCGGGTTGACGGACGCGCCAGGAAACGGGCCGATCGTGTCGAGCGATCCCAAGTCGACGTAGAGGTATTCCAATTTCCACGTCCAGCCCATCCCATACGAGATTTTACCCTCGACCCCTCCGCCAACCGCAAAGCCAACCTTCGTCCTGGAGTCGCTGAAAGCGTTCGCGCTGGGTGTAAGGGCAGCGTTGGTGTTTATTGACCCACTAACACCAGTAACGCCCGACACTTCGACGCGGCCAAAAGCCAAGCCGCCGGTCCCATAGACTAAAATCTGATCGGTTATCAAACCTCCAACACGCCCACGAACTGTCCCAAACCAGTTAATCTTGGCATCATACGTGGTCGCTGCGGTGCCGTTGAGCGTGCCAGTCAGAAGACAGGTCGGAGGGCCGTTATGAGGAAATACTACAGGCACTCCCGGTGGGCCCGCGGCCGCCAGCGTGCAAACTGTCGTTGAGAATGGAGCGGTAAACGTATTGCCCCCTCGCTCGCCCGAATCTTGAATATCGGCCTCGAAGCCCAACACCCATCTCGGGCTGAATTGATAGTTGTAGCCGACCTGACCACCGCCGCTGGCGCCATTTAGCTTTGCTGTATTCGAGCCCGCAACCGCAACGCTATTGTTTGGAAAGCCACCTAAGAAGGTTGGAAACACAACGGTGGTCGCGTTGCCTACGACATCGGCATCGGCATTGCCCCAGCTGTAACCGACGTTGCCGCCCACATACAATCCGGTCCAGCTATAGACCGGCGCGGGTGCGGGCGGCGGAGCCTTGACCGGGATTTCTGCCGCGAAAACGGGCGTTCCGACCAGCGCAATGGCTGCAACCGCATTTGCCAGCTTGTTCACTACGGCCTCCAACAATCGTCAAGGCTAACACGCTCCTACGGGCCGGGCTGTTACCCGTTCATCACGATGAAACATTTTTGCAGTGACGAAGTCCGAAATGGGTCGTTTGCAGACGTTCACGGCCGGTCAAGCCATGTCCGCTCTACCGCTAGACGCTGACAATCCCGGATTTATCAGTGCCTGCCCTAGATGCTTCCATGCCTGGGCGCATGGCGGCCGAGCCAGCGGTCGACCCAGTCGCTCGCGCGAGTGCGGCTCGCCTCCTTCCTGGACGCCTGGACAGGAAAAATGTCGCCGCTGCTCAGTTGCCGGTTATCGGGATAGGCCACCAGCTGCAGGTTCGACTCATGCGCGGCGCCATCCACCGGAGAGATGTAGGCAAACCGGATCTCGATCTTGTGCTTGATGTCGGCGCCTTGCCATTTGGGATGGTGGCGCGACAGCAGCTCGACAAGCTCGCAAGGCAACAGATCGGAGGTCGAGCTCCGCGACCCCTCGGTCTTCTCCATGTAGCATTGCTCCTTGACGCTGCTGACGCGCGCGTCGATCGGCCGGAAGTTCACCCGCTTGTCGAGCTCGCCATAGGCATAGAAGCCCGCGACGCCGATAGCGATGATCCCGTAGAGCCCCAGACGCATCGTCGAACTCCCATCCTGCCCGACCGCCCTGACGGTCAGATCGAACGCGTCTTCTCCGCCTTGCTCTTGGAGGCCAGCACCGGCAACACGTCACCGGCGCGCAGCGGCTTGCCGTTAGGGAAGTAGGACATCTGCAGGCTCGACTGGTGCGTGGCTCCATCGACCGGTGAGACATAGACGACGCGCACCTCGATCTTGTGCTTCACGTCATAGCCCTGCCACTTCGGATGCTCCTTGCGCAGCAGCTCGGCAGTTTCGCAGCGAGTCAGGTCGGACGTAAACGTCGTCTTGGTGATGACCCCGCGCTCGACCTTTTCGAGATAGCACTGCTCGTTGACGCCGCTGATGCGCATCGACGCGCTGGTAGTTCGCGCCCTTGTCGTACTGGTCGTAGATCGCGATGCCGGCAGCGCCGACGACAATGATTGCAATGGCTCCGAAACGCATGCTTCGTGCTCCCGTAATGCCCGCACATGATGCGACTGCAATTAAGGAGTGTTGAACGCGCGCTCAGCTACTTCAGCGATGGCAAGCTTTGTCTTGCGAAAATGCCTCGGATTTGAAGGAAATCCGATCCGGCTTTTGGCATCGGCTATTTCGTCGCCGGCGCGATGATCGCTGCCTTCTGCTCCCAGGGCCCGGGATTGAGGATGAGCCCGGAGACTTTGCCCGCCGCGTCGCGGACGAACGCGATCCTGGTGTGATCCTTGTCGTCCAGCGTGAATTCGTTGTTCGATGTGGCGACGAGCGGCGTCGCCTTGCCTTTCTCAAACGCGAGGAGCGGCCAGGCCCCCGCAGCTTCCGCGACGAGCTTGCCCTGCTCGACGCGAAGCTGAAGCTGAACCGTATCGACACTCCGCGCGGCCCGCACAACGCTGAGCTCGCTTCCACCGTCCTGCCCCTTGCGGGCGGTCTTGATCCTGATTGCCGTGTCGGCCTGCCCTCGCAGCCGGGCCATCACGTCGCCGAGCGAACGTCCCATGAGCGGCGTGCCGTCGAGCTCGGTGATCAGATCGCCCGCCATGACGCCGGCCTTGGCTGCGGGGCTGTTAGGAAGCGGCCGATTGATCCTCAGGCCCTCCGGCTCCATCGTGACGAACGCCTCGATGCCGAGCCAACCAGTTTTGCCGTCGGCCAGGCCCTGCCGGTCGCGCGAACTCACCGAGGCGCCGAAATCATACATCCCGGCAAAATCCGCGAGCGCCTCAGGGCTCGCCATCGCTGATCCCGCCGGCGGGGCAGACAAGGACGGCCCGGCAACCGTCAATGCGCCATAGGCGAGATGGTTGATCCCGGCGTAGCGCAGCGCTGCGCGCCCCTTGCTGCCGGGCGTCGCCTGGATCATCTGCAAGCCGATCAGTTTCTCCGCCGGATCGATCCAGAAATAGGTGCCCCAATGTCCGGCCCAGGAATAGCTTCCGACGGCGCCCGGTATCCAGCTGTAGACGGGATTGGTGCGTATCCCGAAGCCAAGTCCAAAGGTCGTCCCAGCACGGCCACCGACTTCGTCACCGCCAAAGATGTGAACATCCGGGGATAGCGCGTTCGTCGTCATCTGCTTCACCGCCTGCGGACTGAGCAGGCGCACGCCATCGAGCTCCCCCTCGTTGAGAAGCATCTGGCAAAAGCGCAGATAGTCGGGCGCGGTCGACACCAGTCCGCCGCCGCCGGAAAACAGCTTCGTCGGCTTCGTGACATCCCAGATCGGTGGCCGTTCCGGCATGGGAGAGTCGACCAGACGGTCGAGCTTCTCTTTCGGCACATAGAATCCGGTGTCGACCATATGCAACGGCGCAAAGATGCGGCTCTGCAGGAATTGGTCGAAAGACTGGCCGGACACGACCTCGACAATGCGGCCGAGCACGTCGACGCTCCAGCCATATTCATGAACCTCGCCCGGCTGATGGACGAGCGGCACGCGGGCCAGGCTGGACACGAAGTCCGCCAGTGTCCTGTCGCGTCGCCATACGACCACCGAGCCGTAGAGCATATGAATCGCCTGAATTGCCACATCGGCGTTCGCGTCCGAGAGACCACGTTCCGGATAGGCAAAGTCCAGTTCCGGATAGATCAGGCCGGAGGTATGCCGCAGCAGATCGCGAACCGTCATCGGCCGCTTCGGCGGATCGAGCCCGTATTCCGTCTTGCCGGTGGCCGGGTCGGTCTTTCGGAACGCGACTCGCATCTCCGCAAGCTCGGGCAGATACCGCGCAACCGGTGCATCGAGGTCGAGCTTGCCCTCGTCGACCAGCATCATGGCGGCGACGCTGGTCACCGGCTTCGACATCGACGCGATCCAGAAGATCGAATCCGTCTTCATCGGAACGGTTTTGGCGCGGTCCTGAAATCCGATCGCCTGCAAATAGGCGAGCTTGCCGCCCTTGGCGATCGCGACGACGGCGCCGGGCAAAAGGCCGTCCGACGGCGAGAAGGCATCGAAGCGGCCCTGGTACCAAGGCGCGATCCGCGCCAGCCGCGCGGCGGAGAAGCCCAGGCTCTTGGCGTCGCCCGGCGTCGTCAGTTCGTCGGCGGACGCCGGCCCCAACAAACAAAGCGCGATCGAGATCGTCCGTATCGACGCGATCAGTTTCATCCGGGGCATCTCCACATCAACGCGGGGTCGCTGCTCGCCGCATCGACGATTGCACGGATGAGACCCCCGCGGCGCGCCGATTTCCGCGCGGGATTGGCCGAATTCTGTAAACGGCCAGATTTACTTCGGAATCGGCGACTGAATTTGACGGCGTGACGATGCCACGTCCGCCTTGCGCTGTTGGGGTGGGCAAATGTTTGAGCCCGCCTAGGTGAATTCGGTCCCGTATTTGAGGGCGATCGCGTTGATCTGGTCCCGCATCAATTGCTTTCGCGGCTCGCCGGGTCGGCTGCAGGTTTCGCGAAAGAAACCGTCGAGGCCCGGGGGCACCATGATCCACAGCAGAACCAGTTCCTGATCTGGGCTACTGAATCCATGCCACGTGTTCCCGGGTATGAAAATCGTTCCGCCTCTCTCGCAGGGGTGGCGCACATCGTTGAGTGTGACCGTGCCGCTGCCTTCCAGAACGTAGAAGGCTTCGTCCCTGTCGAAGTGTCGGTGAAGGGGAATGCCCGAGCCCTTGGGTAGCTGCTGAATACCCAGGCCGAGATGATTGGACCCCGTTATGGGATCGGCCTTGATGAAGATGTTGCCGCCATCACGAAAATGGATCAGGTGTTCACCCTCTCCGGCGCCAAGCACATAGCCCTGCGGCACCGGGCTGTGCGACTTCGCCTCGATTGGCTTGCTGTCTGGCATCGCGTGCTCCATCGGCCGATACGCAACAATGAAAAGGCCACAATAGCAAAATGCAGCGCGAGCGACGCCCGTGGCCAAGGCGGCTTTGGGTCATTTTCTACAGCGGCAGCTGTGGTCCTAGCGCGCCCGCGTGATCGGGAAATCATAGGCGGCTGCGCCCGCGCCCGGCAGCGAGAAGTGCCACCATTCCTTCGAATAATTCACAAAACCCTGGCGGGCCATCGCCGCGACCAGCCTGGTCCGCCAGCTCCGCTGCGCCGGCGTGATGGAGCTGGCAGCGGTATGACCCTTCACGTCGGAGCAGTCATAGCCGGTGCCCATGTCGACGCTGCCTTCGGGCGCCCGCGCCGCGGCCGGCGCGGTGCAGTCGGCGTAAGCGCGCGCTGGATCGAACGTCGGCGAATTGTCCGCGGTCAGATCGACCAGCGTCAGATCGAGTGCAGCTCCGGTCGAATGACCGGAATGGGTGGCGATGTAGCCGAGGCGGAACAGATCGGCTTTCGAGAACGCCGGGTTGTAGCGCCGCTCGGCGGCGGTCTCCCTGCCGTTCTTCGACCACGCCACCATGTCGGCGACGGCACGGGCCGGCCGGTAGCAATCGAACATCTTCAGCGACAATTTCTGCCGCGCCAGTTCCTGCTGCACGGCCTTGAGCCGCAGCCCGACCTCGCGCTTCACCACGCATTCCGCCGCGCCATAGCCCGCGAGCGGCCGGCCCATGAAATTGTTCGAACTGGCGTAGCGGATGTCCTGGATGATGGTCGGATCGATGTCGCGCAGAAACGCGAAGCCGCCGGGCAGGCCCTGGGCCACGCCTTGGGCAAGGGCCGGTGAGACCAGGCCCACAACAGCGACGAGGATCACGACAATTTTCACCAGCTCTCGCTCCGGCGCAGTCGCCGGGCTCGTCCCAGCGATCCACGTCTTGTTCCGGAAAAGCCAGCAAAAGCAAGGCGTGGATGGCCTGCGACAAGCCAGGGCACGACGGCGGAGAAACCGGGCCACATCTTACTCGGGGAAAACTCCCCCTAGCCCTCTTCGCGCTTGCCCCACCGGCCATCCGCGCCTATAGCTCTCGCTTTAATGACCCCATCATTGAAATCGACATTTGTCCTCGGTCACCGGCATCTGCTGGGCATCGAGGGCCTTTCCGCTGACGACATCACGGGCCTGCTCGACCTCTCCGAGGAGTATGTCGAGCTCAACCGCCAAGTCGACAAGAAGCGCGCCAGCCTGCGCGGCCGCACCCAGGTCAATCTGTTCTTCGAGGCCTCGACCCGGACCCAGTCCTCGTTCGAGATCGCCGGAAAACGCCTGGGCGCCGACGTCATGAACATGTCGGTGTCATCGATGTCGACCCGCAAGGGCGAGACCTTAATGGACACCGCGGTGACGCTGAACGCGATGCACCCCGACATCCTGGTGGTGCGCCACCACGCCTCCGGCGCGGTCGAGCTGTTGGCGCGCAAGGTTGACGGTTCCGTGATCAATGCCGGCGACGGCGCCCACGAGCACCCGACCCAGGCGCTGCTGGACGCGCTGACCATCCGCCGCAACAAGGGCCGGCTCGAGGGGCTGACGATCGCGATCTGCGGCGACGTGCTGCATTCGCGCGTCGCGCGTTCCAATATCTTCCTGCTCAACACGATGGGCGCCCGCGTCCGCGTGGTGGCGCCCTCCACGCTGCTGCCGTCCGGCATCGAGCGGATGGGTGTCGAGGTCGCGCGCGACATGCGCGAGGGGCTGAACGGCGCCGACATTGTCATGATGCTGCGGCTGCAGCGCGAGCGCATGAACGGCTCCTTCGTGCCGTCGAGCCAGGAGTACTTCCACTATTTCGGCCTCGACCAGAAGAAGCTCGGTTACGCCAAGCCGGACGCGCTGGTGATGCATCCGGGCCCGATGAACCGTGGTGTCGAGATCGACACTTTCGTCGCCGACGGCGCGCAGTCGCTGATCCGTGAACAAGTTGAAATGGGTGTGGCAGTGCGCATGGCGGTGCTCGAAGCGCTCGCCCGCAACCTGCCGAACGCGTGACGCCATGCTGACTGACCGCCGCCCCATCCTGCTCGCCAACGCCCGCGTCATCGATCCGTCCCGCGACTTCGACGGTCCGGGCGACGTCCTGATCGCCGACGGCGTGATCCGTGACGCCAAGCGCGGCATCGGCGCCGCCGGCGTCCCCGAAGGCACCGACATCGTCAATTGCGCCGGCAAGATCGTGGCCCCCGGCCTGATCGACATGCGCGCCTTCGTCGGCGAACCCGGCGCGAGCCATCGCGAGACCTTTGCCTCCGCCAGCCAAGCCGCGGCCGCCGGCGGCATCACCACCATCATCTGCCAGCCCGACACCTCGCCGGTGATCGACAATTCCGCGACCGTCGACTTCGTGCTGCGGCGCGCCCGCGACACCGCGATCGTCAACATCCATCCGATGGCGGCCCTGACCAAGGGCATGCAGGGCCAGGAGATGACCGAGATCGGCCTTCTGAAGGCCGCCGGCGCGGTCGCCTTCACCGACGGCGACCGCAGCGTCACCAACGCCCAGGTGATGCGGCGCGCGCTGACCTATGCCCGCGATTTCGACGCGCTGATCGTGCATCACACCGAGGACCCGAACCTGGTGGGCGAAGGCGTCATGAACGAGGGCGAATTCGCGACCCGGCTCGGGCTTGCCGGAATTCCCACCGCCGCCGAGTCAATCATGCTCGAGCGCGACATGCGGCTGGCGGGGCTGACCGGCGGGCGCTATCACGCGGCCTCGCTGACCTCGACCGAGTCGCTGGAGATCCTCAAGCGCGCCCGCGACTCCGGCTACAACGTTTCGGCCTCGGTCTCGATCAACCACGTCACGCTGAACGAGAACGACATCGGCCCCTACCGCACCTTCCTCAAGCTGGCGCCGCCGCTGCGCACCGAGGACGATCGCAGGGCGCTGGTCGCAGCTTTGGCCTCCGGGTTGATCGACGTCGTGATGAGCGATCACAATCCGCAGGACGTCGAGGTCAAGCGGCTGCCGTTCGCGGAAGCGGCGAGCGGCGCGGTCGGCTTGCAGACCATGCTGCCGGCAGCGCTGCGGCTGATCCACAATGGCGAGATGGATTTCAAGACGCTGATCCGGGCGATGTCGACCCGGCCGGCGGAACTGCTCGGCCTACCCGGCGGCACGCTGCGCGCAGGCGCCCCTGCCGACATCATCGTGATCGACGCCGACACGCCCTGGGTGCTCGACCGCGACGATCTCAAATCGCTGTGCAAGAATACGCCGTTCGACGACGCCCGCTTCTCCGGCCGCGTGACGCGGACGATCGTCGGCGGACGGACCGTGTACGAGCACGTCTAAAGCTAAAGCGTTTTCGGGCGAAGTGGATACCGGTTCGCGTGAAGAAAACGCGTCAAAACAAAAAATTGGAGCCCCGTTCCGATGCAATCGGAACGGAAAAGGCTCTAAATCTGAGTGGAACTCAACGCGCCGCGAGCTGCAACATCGCTTCCATCGTCGTTCCGACGACGATAGCTGCGACGTAAACGACAAAGAACAGCTGCTCCAACCGCCTGCGAACAGAAGCCATGATAAGCTCCCTCATTTCCAACGCCATGGTTGCGGGTTGATGGTTAATATTTCATTGACGGAATTGGCCGAAATCGACCGGACCGGCCGTCCAGGGAACCGCCGCGATGTCTGCTGACGCGATGCTGCTGCCCGCCTTCCTGATCGGCTATCTCCTAGGCTCGATCCCGTTCGGCATGGTCCTGACCAGGCTCGCCGGCACCCAAGATCTGCGAACCATCGGCTCAGGCAATATCGGCGCCACCAACGTGCTGCGCACCGGCCGCAAGGGCCTCGCCGCGGCGACGCTGATCGGCGACATGCTGAAGGGCACTGTCGCCGTCATCATCGCGGGCACGATCGACGGCCCGAACGCCGCGATGCTGGCGGCGCTCGGCGCGTTCCTCGGCCACCTTTTCCCGGTCTGGCTCAGGTTTCGCGGCGGCAAGGGCGTCGCCACCTACCTCGGCGTGCTGCTCGGCCTGTTCTGGCCGGCGGCGCTGATCTTCGCCGTGATCTGGCTCGGCACCGCCTACACCACGCGCTACTCGTCGCTCTCGGCGCTGATCGCCGCATTCGTGACGCCGCTGTTCCTGTGGTGGTTCGGCCACAACGCCCTCGCCTCGCTGTTCGCCGTGCTGACGCTGCTGTTGTTCTACACGCACCGCGAAAACATCCAGCGCCTGCAGGCCGGCACTGAAGGCAAGATCGGCGAGAAGAAGTAGCGCAATCGCACCGCTACCGCTTCAGCGCATCCTCGACAAAGCTCGCCGCCGCCAGCGCCTTGGCATCGCCGCCAAACCCCGCGATCACGGTCACGCCGACCGGCAATCCGCCCTCGGCGATCAGCGTCGGGACGTTGACGCAGGGCACGCCCATCAAGGTCCAGAGCCGGTTGTAACGGGGGTCGCCGGTCGATGCCAAACCCGCGGGAGCGGCGCCCGGCGCCGACAGTGTCAGCAGCACGTCGACCTCGGCGAAGATCGCGGCCAGCGCCTGCCGCGCGCGCAGCGTGATGTCCATCGCCGCGTCGTATTCGGCCGGCGTGCCGCCCTTGCTCTCGTCGAGCCGGCCGCGCAGCAGCGGCGGCATCGCATCGTAGTGCTGGCCATACTCCCAGGCGAACGATTGATGCGCCTCGAACTCTTGCACCACCGGATGGATCCGCCACGCCTCGGCGACGATCTCAGGCATCGCGAGTTCGCGAACGGTCGCACCCGCCTGCTCCGCCGCCCGCGCCGCCTTCTGCAACGCCTCCGCGCCGGACGTTTCAGGTGCGCCGGCAAAAGCCTGCGTCACCACGACGATGCGCGGCGCCGCGACCGAAGACGGCACGATCAGTTCCGGCCGCTTGGTCATCGCAGCCAGCCCCAGCGCGACATCGCGCACGCCGGCGCCGAACAGCCCGACGGTATCGAGCGTCCAGGAAAAACACTTCACGCCGACGGTCGGCAGCAGCCGGTAGCTCGGCTTGATCGCGGCGACGCCGCAGAACGAGGCCGGCCGGATCACCGAGCCGCCGGTCTGCGTGCCCAAGGCCAGCGGGATCATCCCGGCGGCAACCGCGGCGGCCGAGCCCGACGACGATCCACCCGGTGTGTGCGCGTGATTGTGCGGATTGAGGGTTGCGGTCGGATCGTTCGCCGCGAATGCCGTCGTCGTGGTCTTGCCGATGATAGTGGCGCCGGCCTGCTTCAGCGCCATCACGACAGGCGCATCGGCGCGCGGCTGATGGGCGCGATAGATCGCAGCCCCCATCTCGGTCGGGAAGTCAGCGGTATCGATGATGTCCTTGATGCCGACCGCAATACCGCGCAGCGGCCCGGCAGTCTGCCCCCGCGCCTTGTCGTCATGGCGGACGAAGGCGCCAATGGTCTTTTCCAACGCGCCGATCGCCTCCAGCGACTGGCCGATGGCGGCCTCGGGCGACAGCGCGCCCTGCTCGATACGCGCTTTGACGTCGGCAAGTGAGATCATGGTCGGCTTCCCCGGAATTGGCGACCGCTTGTAGCGCGTCACGCCCACTGCGCCAATGTCGTGGTTGATCACAATCCCAGGTTGGGCGAAGCTACGCTCCACATGCATGACCGGACGCCCAGCGCTGTAAAACTCACCGACACCGAGCGGCTCAACCGCCTGCGGCTGATCCGCTCCGACAATGTCGGCCCGCGCACCTTTGCATCGCTGCTGCGCCATTTTGGCGATGCGGCACACGCGCTGGAGCGCCTGCCCGATCTCGCGCGCCGCGGCGGCGCGTCGGGCCCCGGGCGCATCACGAGCGAGGCCGACGCGGTTGCTGAGCTCGCGGCCTGCGCGAGGCATGGCATCGACCTCATCGCGCCGGAGGAAGCGCATTATCCGGCGCGGCTTGCCACCATCGACGACGCGCCGCCGCTGCTTGCCGTGCGCGGCGCGCGCGACACCCTGATGCGCCCGATGATCGCGATCGTCGGCTCCCGAAATGCCTCCGGCGCCGGGCTGAAATTTGCAGGCACTCTCGCGCGCGATCTCGGCGACGCCGGCTTTGTCGTGATCTCCGGCCTCGCCCGCGGCATCGATCAGGCGGCGCATCGCGCGACCGTTGCGAGCGGCACGATCGCCGTGCTCGCCGGCGGCCACGACAGGATCTACCCGCCGGAGCATGAGGATCTGCTGGCTGCCCTGCTCGAGCGCGGTGCGGCGATCTCGGAGATGCCGCTCGGCCACGTACCGCGGGCGCGCGACTTCCCCCGCCGCAACCGGCTGATCTCGGGCGCCTCGCTCGGCGTCGTGGTGGTGGAGGCCGCACATCGCTCGGGCTCGCTGATCACGGCGCGGATGGCCGCCGAACAGGGCCGCGAGGTGTTCGCGGTGCCGGGCTCGCCGATCGATCCGCGCGACGCCGGCGCCAACGATTTGATCAAGCAGGGCGCCACGCTGGTCACCGAAGCCGCCGATGTCATCAGCGCGGTGACGCCGATCATGGAACGCCCCGTCATGCTTGGCGCGCGCGAGGAGGACGAGCCGCTGGACTTCGCCACCGATGCGTCCGATCGCGCCCGCATCATCAATCTGCTCGGGCCGAGCCCGATCAGCCTCGACGATCTGATCCGGATGGCCGATGTCTCGCCCGCCGTCGTCCGCGCGGTGCTGCTGGAGCTCGAACTCGCCGGCCGGCTCGAGCGGCACGGCGGCGGGCTGGTGTCGATGATTTAGCTTGCTACGCCGCCCGCACCGTCATCCTGAGGAGCCGCGCAGCGGCGTCTCGAAGGATGCACGGCCCCGATGTCGCCGAGTTGAGAGAACCGGGCCGTTGACCCTTCGAGACGCGCGCAAGAGCGCGCTCCTCAGGGTGACGGATCACTCGTTACGTCCGTCAAACCGCGTCCGCGCACCTTCGATCTCCGGCAGATGCGCGAACGCCCATTCGCCGAGCGCCTTCACGGGCTCCGCCAACCCGCGGCCGAGATCGGTCAGCTCGTAGTCGACCCGCGGCGGGATGGTCGGAAACACCGTGCGGGTCACCAGGCCGTCGCGCTCCAGGCCGCGCAGCGTGAGTGTCAGCATCCGCTGCGAAATGCCGCTGATCATGCGCTTCAATTCGTTGAAGCGCTTCGGCCCGTCGATCAGCATCATGATCACGAACACGCTCCATTTGTCGCCGACCCGCGCCAGCACGGAGGCGACCGCGCGGCAATCGCTGTGATCGGGACTGGGCCGCGGCGGCGGGGCAGTCACATGGATGTTCTCAGGTCTCATCGCTGTGCTCGGGTTTCAAAAATGTGCGTTCTTGCGGACATTTAGGGCGGTCACTCATATAGCGCCAGTTACAAACCTATACCAAAGGTGACCCCTGCCATGAAACTTCTGCACATCGACTCCTCGGTCCTCGGCCCCCACTCCGTCAGCCGACAGGTCTCGGCCGCCGCCGTCGAGCGGCTGCGCCAGGCCAATCCCGGCCTCGTCGTGAGCTACCGCGATCTCACCAAAACCCCGCTCGCCCACCTCTCCGGCCTGCATTTGGCCGCGAGCCAAGGCGCCGCGCCGGACCCGTCGGTGCGCGACGATATCGCGACCGGCCAGGCTGTGCTGGACGAGTTCCTCGCCGCCGACATCGTGGTGATCGGCGCGCCGATGTACAATTTCACCATTCCCTCCCAGCTCAAGGCCTGGATCGACCGCGTCCTGGTTGCGGGCAAGACCTTCAAATACGACGCCACCGGCGTTCAGGGACTGGCTGGCAACAAGCGGGTCATCATCGCGATCTCGCGCGGCGGCTATTACGGCGCCGACACGCCGATGGCAGCCCTTGAGCATCTCGAGACCTATCTGCGCGGGGTGTTCGGCTTCATCGGTGTCAGGAATCTTGAATTCATCCCGGCCGACGGCATCCAGGTCGGTCCCGAGCATCGCGAAAAGGCGGTTGCAGGCGCGCTGCAGGCCGCCGGCAGCCTGAACGCCGCTTAACCCCAGAACCACTGTCGTCACCTGCGAAAGCAGGTGACCCAGTATCCCAGAGACGGCCGTTATTGAACCGAGAGGCCGCGACGTACTGGATACCCCGCATGCGCGGGGTATGACAGTTGTGGGCGGGACGAGGTCTTGGCCAAGCGGCAAGCGTGATGCGCGGGCGACTCGCCGGATGCCTCAGAACCAGACGCCCTGAATGCCGGCGATGACGGCGACGAGGGAGATCAACAAGCCGATGCCGGAAAACAGCGCGACCGTCACGAACTGTGCCGTGTCTGAATTCTCGGACGCGGACGAAACTCTGATCGGAGTCGCAATACGAGCTGCTTTGGGCATGACGGCACTCCAAATGATTCCGTGGTGAAAAAATTCCCCGCCCTTTTCAGGAGTCCCGGGAGTACGTCAAAGGTTCAATTCACGCAATGATAGTCGCGCACGCAATCGGCCGGTATGAAGCGCTTCACACCGGCCGGTTCGTTACAATGAGAAACAATTTAGCCGCGATAGATCGGCGCGCCGGCGGGCGAAGCCGTTGCGCCGCCATCGATGAACAGTTCCTGCCCTTGCACATGCGCCGCGTCGTCGGACGCCAGGAACAGCACGGTCTTCGAGATATGATCGGGCTCGCCGATGCGCCCGAGCGGCGTGGTCTTGCTGATCCGCGCCTCGAACACCTTCTCGGCCTCAGGCGTTGCGATCGCCGCGCCCCAGATCGGTGTCCGCACCGCGCCCGGCGCCACCACGTTGACGCGGATGTTGCGCGGCGACAGTTCTGACGCCATCACCCGCGCCATCGCGCGCACGCCGGCCTTGCTCGCGGCATAGGCCGAGTAGCCGGGATTGCCGAGCACCGAAATCACCGAGCCGTTGAGGATGATCGACGCGCCGTCGTTGAGATACGGCGCGACCGCCTGCACCGTGAAGAACACGCCGGTGAGATTGGTGCGGATCACATTTTCGAAAGCAGCCAGCGTGGTGCCGCCGACCGGCGTCTGGCCGGGAATGCCGGCATTGGCAAACAGCACGTCGTATTTGCCGAACTTCTCGGCGCCCTGCTTTACCGCGGCTTCCAGCGCCGCGACATCGGTGGCGTCAGCCACCACCGCCAGCGCGTTCGGCCCGAGTTCCCTGGCCGCCGCCGCAAGCGTCTCCTTGTTGCGCCCGGTGATGACGACCTTGGCGCCCTCGGCCACGAACAGTTTTGCCGTCGCAAGCCCGATGCCGCTGTTGCCGCCGGTGATCAACGCCGTCTTGTTTGCCAGTCTCATGTCCGCCTCCAGTTGGTTGCATTATTAAACTTCATTGCCTACCTAGGGCATCAGGTTTAATATTGCAACCACACAAGACCGTGATGGCCCAACTTCTGGAGACCGCGCCGTGAAACGAACCAGCCTCGCAGGCGATTCTTGCCCGGTGGCCCGCGCGCTCGACGTGTTCGGCGACTGGTGGTCGTTGCTGATCATCCGCGACGCCAGCCTCGGCCGGCGCCGCTTCGGCGAATTTCAGGCGAGCCTCGGCCTCGCCAAGAACATCCTCACCACGCGGCTGCGCACGCTGGTCGAGCGCGGCATCCTGAAGATGGTCCCCGCCTCCGACAGCAGCGCCTATCAGGAATATCTGCTGACGCCGAAGGGCCACGGCATCTTTCCGATCCTCGTCGCGCTCCGGCAATGGACCGAGGAGTTCGACGAGCACCCGGACGAGATCGCGACCATCCTGGTCGACCGCGACAAGGGCAAGCCGGTGAAGAAGCTCGCGCTGTTTTCGCAGGACGGCCGCGTGCTTGATGCCGCCGACACGGCGCTGAAGCCGCGGCCTCCTGCGAAGCGCGCGCGGCGTGTATCGGCCTAACTCCATTCATCAAGATGTCAACGGTGTTGCCCATTCGACACGACGGGCAACTCAGCAAAAGCTGTCAATCCTCGCGCGTGAAAATATTTCGCTTTATCAGAAATGTAACTCCCTGCGCCCTCTGTTCAAGTGAGGGCGAAACGAAATGCAAAGCTCGGACGATTCATGCCGCGAGAACATAGATGTTTGTCTCAGGGACCGCGCAACACGCTCAGTGTCGTCCCGGCGAAAGCCGGGATCCATAACCACCGATGCTGCTTGTCGCGCAACGCTGGAACGACGAGTCCCGGTCACAACAACCGCCGCGGCGTATGGGTCCCGGCCTGCGCCGGGACGACGCCAGGGAAGGAGCCGTGGGCTCTCTCCGCTGTCATGCCCGCGCGTGTGGGCATCCGGTACGCCGCGGCCTCTCGGCTCAAGCAGCGGCGTCTCTGGAATACTGGATCACCGCATGCGCGGGTGATGACACCCGTTGTCACGACAACTTCCTTCGGCTGCGGACACGCAACTGCTCATCGGCTTCCAGGCGGGCCATCGCGAACAGCCGGTCGAGGACCTCGAATTTGTGGCGCTGGGCGAGTTTGGCGAGTTCGGTCGCGGCGGCTGCGATCGGGACCAGAGCGTCATCCGGACCGCCGTCCCCACCTGTCTCGTCGCCCGCCGGATGCCTTGCGCTTCCGGCCGCCCCCTGTGCTGCTCAAAAGGCCTAGTCCGATTCCCACCCTATATATAAAGAGATACGCCGTTTCCGGCCGCAACTCTAGGACGTATTTTTCAACTCTTGGGATAGGAACTCCACAGCCTAGACCCTCCCTTCAATATCTGGCGATTTGACAGGGACCGCCTCAACACCCATGTTCGCCCCGACACGGCGGGCCGCGAGTCTAGCGGAACCCACCTTCAAGTTTTCCCGTAAGCTATTGGAATGACATGAATATCGTCATTGTTGAGTCGCCTGCCAAGGCCAAGACGATCAACAAATATCTGGGATCCTCCTATGAGGTCCTGGCGTCGTTTGGCCATGTCCGCGACCTCCCGGCCAAGAATGGTTCGGTCGATCCGGACGCCAATTTCCAGATGATCTGGGAGGTCGATGCCAAGGCCGCGGGCCGGCTCAACGACATCGCCAAGGCGCTGAAGGGCGCCGACCGTCTGATTCTCGCAACCGACCCTGATCGCGAGGGCGAGGCGATCTCCTGGCACGTGCTGGAGGTGATGAAGGAGAAGCGCGCGCTGAAGGACCAGAAGGTCGAGCGCGTGGTGTTCAACGCCATCACCAAGCAGGCCGTCACCGACGCCATGAAGGCGCCACGCCAGATCGACGGCGCGCTGGTCGACGCCTATATGGCGCGCCGTGCGCTGGACTATCTTGTCGGCTTCACGCTCTCGCCGGTGCTGTGGCGCAAGTTGCCCGGCGCCCGCTCCGCCGGCCGCGTGCAGTCGGTCGCGCTGCGGCTGGTCTGCGACCGCGAGCTCGAGATCGAGAAGTTCGTGCCGAGGGAGTACTGGTCGCTGGTCGCGACGCTGCTGACGCCGCGCGGCGACGCCTTCGAGGCGCGGCTGGTCGGCGCCGACGGCAAAAAGATCGCGCGGCTCGACATCGGCTCCGGCGCCGAAGCCGAGGACTTCAAGAAGGCGATCGAGGCCGCGCTGTTCAAGGTCGCGGCCGTCGAGGCCAAGCCGGCCCGGCGCAATCCGCAGGCCCCCTTCACCACCTCGACCCTGCAGCAGGAAGCGAGCCGCAAGCTCGGCTTCGCGCCGGCGCACACCATGCGCATTGCGCAGCGGCTGTATGAAGGCATCGACATCGGCGGCGAGACCACCGGTCTGATCACCTATATGCGAACCGACGGCGTCCAGATCGATCCGTCCGCGATCACCCAGGCCCGCAAGGTGATCGGCGAGGACTATGGCAACGCCTATGTGCCGGACGCGCCGCGCCAGTACCAGGCCAAGGCCAAGAACGCCCAGGAAGCGCACGAAGCGATCCGCCCGACCGATCTGTCGCGTCGCCCGGCCAGCATCGGCCGCCGGCTCGATACCGACCAGGCCAAGCTCTATGAGCTGATCTGGAAGCGCACCATTGCGAGCCAGATGGAGTCGGCCGAACTCGAGCGCACCACTGTCGACATCGAAGCCAAGTCCGGCGCCCGCACACTCGAGCTGCGCGCCTCCGGCCAGGTCATCAAGTTCGACGGCTTCCTCGCGCTCTATCAGGAAAGCCGTGACGACGAGGAGGACGAGGATTCGCGCCGCCTGCCCGCGATGAGCCAGGGCGAAGCGGTGAAGCGCCAGAGCCTTGCCGTCACCCAGCATTTCACCGAGCCGCCGCCGCGCTTCTCGGAAGCCTCGCTGGTGAAGCGGATGGAAGAGCTCGGCATCGGCCGGCCCTCGACCTACGCCTCGATCCTGCAGGTCCTGAAGGACCGCGGCTACGTCAAGCTCGAGAAGAAGCGGCTGCACGGCGAGGACAAGGGCCGCGTCGTGGTCGCGTTCCTGGAAAACTTCTTCTCGCGATACGTCGAATACGACTTCACGGCCGATCTCGAGGAACAGCTCGATCGCGTCTCCAACAACGAGATCTCCTGGCAGCAGGTGCTGAAGGATTTCTGGAGCGGCTTCATCGGCGCGGTGAACGACATCAAGGATCTGCGCGTCGCCGAGGTGCTCGATGCGCTCGACGAGATGCTGGGCCCGCACATCTATCCGCCGCGCGCGGATGGCGGTGACGTTAGGCAGTGTCCGACCTGCGGCACCGGGCGGCTCAACCTGAAGGCCGGCAAGTTCGGCGCCTTCGTCGGCTGCTCGAACTATCCGGAATGCCGCTACACGCGGCCGCTCGCGGCCGACAGCGCCGAGAGCGCCGACCGCGTGCTCGGCACCGATCCCGACACCGGGTTCGATGTCACGGTGAAGGCCGGCCGTTTCGGCCCCTACATCCAGCTTGGCGAGCAGAAGGATTACGCCGAAGGCGAGAAGCCGAAGCGCGCGGGGATTCCGAAAGGTACCTCGCCTGCCGATGTCGATCTCGAACTGGCGCTGAAGCTGCTGTCGCTGCCGCGCGAGATCGGCAAGCATCCGGAAACCGGGCAGCCGATCACGGCCGGCCTCGGCCGGTTCGGGCCGTTCGTCAAGCACGAGAAGACCTATGCCAGCCTCGAGGCCGGCGACGAGGTGTTCGACATCGGATTGAACCGCGCTGTCACGCTGATCGCGGAGAAGATCGCCAAGGGTCCGAGCGGCCGCCGCTTCGGCGCCGACCCGGGCAAGCCGCTCGGCGACCACCCGACGCTGGGCGCTGTCGCGCTCAAGAACGGCCGTTACGGCGCCTATGTCGCGGCCGGCGGCGTTAACGCGACGATCCCGAGCGACAAGACGCCCGATGAGGTCACGCTTGCGGAGGCGATCGCGCTGATCGACGAGCGCGCGGCCAAGGGCGGCGGCAAGGCAAAGGGCAAGAAGGCGAAGGCGGCAAAGCCCGCAAAAGCCAAGGCCGAAACGGCCGACGGCGATGCCGAGGCCAAGCCCGCCAAGAAGGCGGCGTCCAAGAAGGCCGCGGCGAAACCAAAAACGGATGCGACCAGCAAGGCGCGCGCGCCGGTCGCCTCCAGTGCCAAGACGTCGCCTGCAAAGTCATCGGCACCCGCGAAAGCGCCCGCGAAGAAGAGCGCCGGCAAGGCACGAGGATAAGTGAAACCAAAACCCGACCATGGCTTTCCGGGCCGGGACGCCATCGTCGCCTTCATCCGCGCCAATCCAGGCAAGATCGGCACCCGCGAGATCGCGCGCGCGTTCGGCCTGAAGAACGCCGACCGCATCGAGTTGAAGCGGATCCTCCGCGAGCTCGCCGACGACGGCACGGTCGCCAAGCGCGGCCGCAAGATTCACGAGCCGGCGGCGCTGCCGCCGACCGTGCTCGCCGACATCACCGGCCGTGACAGCGACGGCGAGTTGATCGCCACACCCGCCGAGTGGGACTCCGAAGAAAACGGCACCGCCCCGAAAATCCGCATCGAGACGCCGCGGCGGCCGAAGCCCGGCACCGTCGCCGGCGTCGGCGACCGCGCGCTGTTGCGGGTCGAGGTGACCAACGAGCGCGACGGCACGCCCTATCGCGGTCGCGTCATCAAGGTGATCGATCACGGGCGAACCCGTATCCTCGGCATCTTCCGCAAGAACCCTGATGGCGGCGGCCGCCTGATCCCGGTCGACAAGAAACAGGCCGGCCGCGAGCTCAACATCGCCCAGGCCGACAGTGGCGGCGCCGAGGACGGCGACCTCATCAGCGTCGATTTGATCCGCACCCGCGGCTACGGGCTCGCCTCCGCCCGGGTCAAGGAACGGCTCGGCTCGATCGCAAGCGAGAAGGCCATCAGCCTGATCGCGATCAACACCCACGACATCCCGCAGGTGTTTTCGGCTTCTGCACTGCGCGAAGCCGAAGACGCAAAGCCCGCGACGCTGCAGGGCCGCGAGGACTGGCGCGACGTGCCGCTCGTCACCATCGATCCGCCGGACGCCAAGGATCACGACGACGCGGTTCATGCCGAGGCCGATCCCGATCCGAACAACAAGGGCGGCTTCATCGTCCATGTCGCGATCGCCGACGTCGCCTTCTATGTGCGGGCGGGCTCTGCGCTCGACCGCGACGCACTGCAGCGCGGCAACTCGGTGTATTTCCCCGATCGCGTGGTGCCGATGCTGCCCGAGCGGATATCCAACAATCTCTGCTCGCTGGTACCGGGCGAACCGCGCGGCGCGGTCGCGGTGCGGATGGTGATCGGCGCCGACGGCCGCAAGCGCTCGCACACCTTCCATCGCGTGCTGATGCGCTCGGCCGCGAAGCTTGCCTACGCGCAGGCGCAGGCCGCGATGGACGGCAGGCCCGACGACATCACCGGCCCCCTGGTCGATCCGATCCTGAAGCCGCTGTGGTCGGCCTATGAGTTGGTCAAGCTCGCGCGCAACGAGCGCGACCCGCTCGATCTCGATCTGCCCGAGCGCAAGATCCTGTTGAAGCCCGACGGCACCGTCGACCGGGTGATCGTGCCGCAGCGGCTTGATGCACACCGGCTGATCGAGGAGTTCATGATCCTCGCCAACGTCGCCGCGGCGGAGATGCTGGAGAAGAAGGCGCTGCCGCTGATCTACCGTGTGCACGACGAGCCGAGCCAGGAGAAGGTGCACAACCTCCAGGAATTCCTGAAGACGCTCGACCTGCCCTTCACCAAGCAGGGCGCGCTACGGCCCGCGCAATTCAACCGCGTGCTGGCGCAGGTCTCGGGCGAGGACTACGAGCCGCTGGTCAACGAGGTGGTGCTGCGCTCGCAGGCGCAGGCCGAATATTCCGCCGAGAACTACGGCCATTTCGGCTTGAACCTGCGCCGCTACGCGCATTTCACCTCGCCGATCCGGCGCTATGCCGATCTGATCGTGCATCGCGCGCTGATCCGCGCGCTTGGCCTCGGCGAAGGCGCCTTGCCGACGGATGAGACCGTGGAGACGCTGGCCGAAATCGCCGCGCAGATTTCCGTCACCGAGCGCCGCGCGATGAAGGCGGAGCGCGAGACCACCGACCGGCTGGTCGCGCATTTCCTTGCTGACAAGGTCGGCGCCTCGTTCCAGGGCCGGATTTCCGGCGTGACGCGATCCGGCCTGTTTGTGAAGCTCGATGACACCGGCGCCGATGGCCTGATCCCGATCCGCACCATCGGGAGCGAATATTTCAACTACGACGAAACCCGCCACGCGCTGATCGGCTCGCGCAGTGGAACCATGTATCGGCTTGGCGATGTCGTCGACGTGCGGCTGGTCGAAGCCGCGCCGGTAGCGGGCGCGCTGCGCTTTGAGCTATTATCCGGCGGTCAGGCAATTCCGCGCGGCAGAAAACGCGACGGCGCAAGGCCCGAGCGCAGCGCTGCGGGATTTGGCAAGGGACCAGGCAAAGGAACTGGCAAAGGAACTGGCAAGAAGGCGCACAAGGAGCGGAAGGCGCGCAACAAGAAGGACCGCAAGCCGGCGAAGTCCAAGCCCGGCAAATCGAAGCGAGGCACGTCATGGAAGTGACACCGCCGACAGTGGTCTGGACTCGCGACGGAGCCGAGCCCGAGAAGCGCGACGTGTGGACCGCGATGAAGCGCGGGTTCCTCAGCCGCTGCCCGCGCTGCGGAAGAGGCAAGCTGTTTCGCAAGTTTCTCAAATGCGACGGCCATTGCCCGGTCTGCGACCTCGATTTCTCACCGCATCGCGCCGACGACCTGCCCGCCTATCTCGTCATCGTCATTGTCGGCCATATCGTGGTACCGACCGCGCTGTGGATCGAGACCGATTATTCGCCGCCGGTGTGGCTGCAACTTGCGATCTATCTGCCGTTCACGCTGTTCGCATCGCTGGCGCTGTTGCAGCCGGTGAAGGGAGCCGTGATCGGATTGCAATGGGCCCTGCGCATGCATGGCTTTGACGAAAATGCCCCTAGCGACATCCCACCGGTCTAGCTAAACCGGACCCCAAGAAGGAATGAAAGGGATGAAATGACTCAAGCTGCCGCACCCGCCGCCGTCGTCCACCAGGGCGAAAAAGAAGCCGATCATCATGCGTACTTCCGGCCGAAGGATGCGGCGACGCTGATCCTGATCGATCGCTCCGGTGCCAAGCCAAAGGTGCTGGTCGGCAAGCGCCACGACAAGGTGGTGTTCATGCCGGGCAAATTCGTCTTCCCCGGCGGCCGCGTCGACAAGGCCGACAACCGCGTGCCGGTCGCAGCCCCGATCACGCCGGAGCTCGAAGCCAATCTGCTCAAGGGTAGCCCGAAGATCACGCCCGGCCGCGCGCGTGCGCTGGCCAATGCCGCGATCCGCGAAGCCTGCGAAGAGACCGGGCTCTGCCTCGGCCGCAAGGTTGAGAAGACACCGAAGGTGGACGGTCCCTGGGCGCCGTTCGCCGCCGCCGGCCTGCTGCCCGATCCGTCCGGCCTGTTCCTGATTGCGCGCGCGATCACCCCGCCCGGCCGCGTCCGCCGCTTCGACACCCGCTTCTTCACCGCCGATGCCTCAGCGATCGCGCATCGCGTCGAAGGCGTCGTGCATGCCGACGCCGAGCTCGTCGAACTGGTCTGGGTCGAGATCGGCTCCGAGCCGCTCGCCGATGCGCACGCCATGACCAAGAACGTGCTCGCCGAACTCGACCGCCGTCTCGCCACCGGCCCGCTCCGCCACGACGCGCCGGTGCCGTTCTTCCATTTCTACGGCGGCAAGATGCACAAGGACGTGCTGGGGGCATGACCCCTGCTGCGCCGGACGCAATGTCAGGTCAGTGCACGGCTGACATCACCGAGGGCAGCATGTGCGCGGCGACCACCCTGTGTCCCTCCGGCGTGAAGTGAATGTGGTCCGGTTGCAGATAATTGCGCAGGACTGCATTCCACCACATCGGGATCACGCGGATGCCCCGGCTGCGAAGCCGCGCCGCGAGCTCGGCAGCTTGATCCCCTTGATGCAATCGCCTGGCGTTCCAGCCGCCCCCGACCCGGTCGAGCAGCACGATCTTCGTTCCTGCGGGGACCGCGGAATCGAGCCGGGCCAGCATGCCCGCGTTGGTATCGCCGTTGATGCCGGCGTTGGTGACTTGAACGTGACGGCCCTTCGCCGCCAGCATGCCTTCCAGTTGTGCCGGCCAGGCGTCCGAACTGCTGACGCCCCGGCCCGCGACATTGCTTGCGCCGATCGCAACGATCTGCGCCCGCGCCGGGCTGCCAAGACAGAGCGCGATCGCGACCAGGAAGCCCCCGATCAGCCATGGCCTTGCCGGATAGATCATGTCCCCCTCCACGATGACAAAGGCGTCGGGTTGAAAATATCCTCTGCTCGTCGCCCAGATTGCAAGATTCTTCTTAAGGACCCTCATGGCGTTGTCCGCGGCGCTCCCTATCTGTTCCGCTAACGACACCAAGAACGGAACGGGGCAATGGCGAAGCGTCAACTCAAGCTCGGCGCGTTCATGCGGCCGATCAGCATCCACACCGGCGCCTGGCGCTATCCCGGGGCCTGGCCTGACGCCAATTTCAACTTCGACCATATCAAGCAGCTGATCCGGAAGCTCGAGGCCGGCAAGTTCGACGCGTTTTTCATGGCCGACCACCTGGCCGTGCTCAACATGCCGATCACCGCGCTGAAGCGCAGCCACACCGTGACCTCGTTCGAGCCGTTCACCCTGCTCTCGGCACTGTCGGCCGTCACCGAGCATATCGGCCTGATCGCGACCGGCTCGACCACCTTCGACGAGCCCTATCACGTCGCCCGGCGCTTCGCCTCGCTCGACCACATCTCCGGCGGCCGCGCCGGCTGGAATATCGTCACCACCTCCAATCCGGACGCGGCGCTGAATTTCGGCCTCGACGATCACATGGAGCACGCCGAGCGCTATAAGCGCGCCCGCGAGTTCTACGACGTCGTCACCGGCCTGTGGGATTCCTTCGCCGATGATGCGTTTGTTCGTGACGTCGAGTCCGGGCTGTTCGTCGATCCCGACAAGATGCATGTGCTCAACCACAAGGGCAAATATCTCTCGGTCCGCGGTCCGCTGAACATCGCCCGCCCCGTGCAGGGCTGGCCTGTCATCGTGCAGGCCGGCGCATCCGACGACGGCAGGCAGCTTGCGGCCGAGACCGCGGAAGCCGTGTTCACCGGCGGCGGCAGCCTTGCGGACGGACAAAAACTCTATGCCGACATCAAGGGCCGGATGGAGAAGATCGGCCGCGATCCCGAGCATCTGAGGATCCTGCCCGGCGCCTTCGTGGTGGTCGGCGACAGCGTCGAGGAAGCCAAGGAGAAGCGCGCGTTGCTCGACAGCCGCGTGCATTACGAGAGCGCGATCGCCTCGCTCTCGGTGATCCTCGGCACCGACGCGTCCGGCTTCGATCCCGACGGGCCGTTGCCGTCGATCCCGGAAACCAATGCCAGCAAGAGCGGCCGGCAGCGCCTCGTCGACGTCGCCGCGCGCGACAAGCTCACCGTGCGCCAGCTCGCCCAACGCGTCGGCGGCTATGGCGGGCTCGCCTTCGTCGGCACGCCGCAGACCATCGCCGATCAGATGGAGGAATGGCTGACCGGCCACGGCAGCGACGGCTTCAACATCATGTTCCCCTATCTGCCGCAGGGCCTGTTCGAGTTCGTCGACAAGGTCGTCCCCGAATTGCAGAAGCGCGGGATCTTCCGCAAGGAGTACGAAGGCAAGACCCTGCGCGAGAATCTGGGCCTGCCGCGGCCGAAGAACCAGTTTTTCGAGGCCTGATCGGGCGCAGACGATCGATGCTAGTCGGCGTCGGGCTCGGTGCCGACATAGTCCTTCGGCCGCAGCTTCAGCTCGGCACCGAGCGTCTGCGCAAACTCGTTCGCCTCGTCGCGGCGGCTGAAGGAGGACACTATGACTGGCCTCGTGCCGCGGCCTCCGCACAGGCTCACGTGATACGCGGTGAAGCTGCAATCGGGATCGGAGTGATCGATGATACTGATGAACTTGAACTCGCTGAGTTGGCGCAGGCTGCGAAACTTCAGCGGACCGAATTGCCTGGTGACGATCAGCCGCCGCGAAATCGGGTCGACCTCGATGAAGTAGCGCAGCGTCGCCAGGATCAGTCCGGGCACGCCGATCACCAGCGCAAAGCCGGTCAGAAACAGCAGCCCGACCCAGTCCTCGCTCCAGTAGCCCGATCCCGTCAGATCGACCTTGAGGATCAGGCCGATGTTGTAAGCGAAGTAGTCGCCCGTTAAGAAGCTTCCAGGCGACTGATCTGGAATCGTAATTTGGCTGGAATGACGTTCTGAGATTGCAAGGTTTTGGTGTTTTGTGCATCGGAAGCTTGCAATTTCGTTTTCGAGATTCCCTCGACGGGCGAAGCATGATTCCCTGTCCGCATCGGAGGGCACGATGCGGCCGAAGAAGCACAAAACGACGGGAGCGAACGATTTTTTCCGGGCGCGGCTCGACCAGATCATCAATCTGAAGCACGAGCTGGTCCGGCTCACCGGCAAGATCGATTGGGACTGGATCGACGGCGAGATCGCGCCGCTCTA